>JBKJQU010000139.1:0-8548 GCA_046594995.1 Aestuariivirga sp. | reverse complement strand
TCCAGCCACTTGTCGCCGGTGCCGATCTTCAGTTGCCCGCCTTCTCTGGAGTACTGGATATCGACTTCCATCGACGGCTCGGTGAAGGGGAAGTGCGAGGCGCGGAAGCGCATCTTCACGTCGTCCACCTCGAAGAAGGCCTTGCAGAATTCGGTCAATACCCATTTGAGATTGGCGAGCGTCGTCGTCTCGTCGAGCAGCAGGCCCTCGACCTGGTTGAACATCGGCGTATGCGTCATGTCGGAATCGCAGCGGAAGGTGCGGCCGGGTGCGATGATGCGGACGGGCGGCTTCGATGCGAGCATGGTGCGGATCTGGACAGGAGACGTATGCGTGCGGAGCAGCATGCGAGAGCCATCCGGCTTCTCGTTGAAAAAGAACGTGTCATGCTCCTGCCGCGCGGGATGCTCGGGCGGAATATTGAGCGCATCGAAATTGTGGAAGTCGTCCTCGATATGCGGGCCTTCGGCCACCGCGAAGCCCAAGTCGCCGAAAATCTGCACGACCTCTTCCCACACCTGTGACACGGGATGAACCGTGCCCGAAACCTGCGGGCGCACGGGAAGTGTGACATCGATCCGCTCGGTAGCAAGCCGCGCTTCGAGTGCGATCTCCTGCAGCTTGATCTTCCGTACACTGAGGGCTTCCGCAACCTTGTCCTTCAGCACGTTGAGCGCCGCACCTGCCTCGCGGCGTTCCTCCGGGCTCATGCTCCCCAAGCCCTTCATGCGCTCGGAGATCGAGCCTTTCTTGCCGATCGCCGCCACGCGCAAGGCTTCGAGCGATGCCTCGTCCACTGCGGCTTCGACTTGCGAAAGGATGTCCTGTTCGAGACGTTCGAGACTCATGATCTGTCCTCAAAAACGAAAATGACCGGGCTCTGGTGGTTCTTCACCCAGGGCCCGGTCAAGGTCATCGGAATTCGACGTGGCGATCAGCTCAGGGCTTGTAGTTGCCTGTGCTTGTCGGAAAAGCGCTTCACACTTTTCCGGCACATGCAATCAAGCCTGCGCGGCCTTGGCCTTCTCGACGAGAGCGGCAAAGGCGGCCTGATCAGTCACGGCGAGATCGGCTAAGACCTTGCGGTCCACTTCGATCCCGGCCTTGGCCAGGCCGAATATAAATCGGCCATAGGTGAGGCCGAGTTCGCGCGTCGCGGCGTTGATCCGCTGGATCCAGAGCGCGCGGAAATTGCGCTTCTTGGTGCGGCGGTCACGATACTCATACTGGTTCGCCTTTTCGACGGCCTGTACGGCGACGCGGAAGATGTTCTTGCGGCGCGAGAAATAACCCTTCGCCTGCTTGATCACCTTCTTGTGGGACTTGCGGGCGACTGTACCGCCCTTTGAACGTGGCATATTTCAGCTCTCCCGCTTACTTGGCGATATATGGCATGTGGATCTTCACCAGGCGTTCGTCACCGCGCGCCAGAACCATCGTGCCGCGCTGGTTGCGGATCTGCTTGTTGGTGCGCTTGATCATGCCGTGGCGCTTTCCAGCGGCACCAGCCTTGATCCGGCCGGAGGCGGTCACCTTGAACCGCTTCTTGGCCGACGACTTCGTCTTCATCTTGGGCATTTTGCTTCATCCTTTCAAAGCGTTAGAAAGCCGCCATGGCATGCCCTTTACAGGCCAGGCGGCTTATAGAAGGCTGGTATAAGCAAAAACCCGCCACAAAAGCAAGTCAGACGCGGATTTCGACCTTGAGGCCGCCAAGTTCCGATCGCCCGTAGATGACGCTGAGACCATAGATATCGGCGATATCCCCGACGATGGACAAGCCCAGCCCCGAGCCCTGCTTTGATTCGTCTAGCCTCCGTCCCCGCTCCGAAATGCCCTTCAGTTCATCATCCGGCACGCCTGGTCCGTCGTCCTCGATCACCAGCAGGGGAGCGGCATAGCGCAGCCTGACGCGGGTCTTCCCCCATTTCCGTCCGTTGTCGAGGAGATTGCCCAGAAGCTCGGTCAGGTCGCCCTGTTCGATCTGAACGGTCGCATCGGCGGGAACCTCGATCTCGAAGCCGAGATCTTCGGCGCCTGGCAGGCGGCTGATGGCCGACACCACCCGGTCCACCACCGGTCTCAGGATGGTGACGTTGAGGCCCTTGCCGCTTGAAAGCCTGGCCCGCGCCATCGCCTGCTCCACATGCCGCAGCATCGCTTCTGCCTGCTCCTCGATGTCGTCGGCCTGCGTTTGCCTGCCGGATTTCCGCAAATCGCGCGCGATCGTCGAGAGTATTGTCAGCGGCGTCTTCAAACCATGGGCAAGGTCTCCGGCGCGCCGCCTTGCGCGCTCGAGCGAGGCATCCCGGAGATCGAGCACATCGTTCAATTCGCCGACAAGCGGCGCCACTTCATCGGGAAACGAGCCGGAGAGCCGCTGGTCTTTGCCGCTGCGGATGGCGCCAAGCCTTTCGCGCAGGTGCTGCAGTGGCCTGAGGCCCACCGTCACCTGCATCCAGGCCCCGAGGATCAGGATCAGGCCGATAATCCCGAGCGACAGGAACAACTGGTCGCGCAGCTCGGTGATGGGCCGTTGCACCTCGTCTTCATTGGCGGCGGCCAGCATCATGATCTTTTGCGACTTGCCGTTCCGCTCGATCGAGATATCGCGGCGGGCAACCACCAGTTTTTCGCCTTCGGGGCCTGCCGGTTCAACGGGGTTGAGATCATAGTCCCAGAGCGAGCGCGAACGCACGGGTTCCACTGCGGGCTGCCCCTGCTCCTGCACGAATGTGATCAGCCAGTAGCGCCCGCCATAGGGTTCCTGATAGCGCGGGTCCGCCAGCGCGCCGCCGGCTGAAATGCTGCCGTCTGCCGCCATGCTGATCGAGCCGGCGAGCTGCAGAAGGTCGTTTTCGAGGCCTGTGACGACGCGCTCGCGCACCTGTTCCGCGAACAGCCGGACCAGCGCCACGCCGGTAAGCGTCAGGGCAACGGCAATCGATATGGCTGCGGCCACGAACAGCCTGAGGCGCAGCGAGCCTCTGGTCATGAAGCCGAGGCGGGCACGATATATCCAAAGCCGCGGCGGGTTTCGATGACGTCGGCCTTCAGCTTCCGCCGCAGCCGCCCGACCAGCGCCTCGATGGCGTTGGAATCGCGCTCGCTGTCATGGGAATAGAGATTTTCGCCAAGCTCCGCCTGAGACACCACGCGGCCGCGATGATGGAACAGATAGTTCAGAAGCCGGAACTCGAGCGGCGTCAGTGTGATGGGAATGCCGCCGACCGTCACCTGCCGGTTGCGGGGATCGAGGAAGATCGGCCCTACCGTGATCGAAGGCTCGGCACGGCCCGCGGAACGCCGCAGCAGGGCGCGAACCCTCGCCATCAGTTCTTCCATACGGAAGGGTTTCGGCAGGTAGTCGTCGGCGCCTGCGTCGATGCCGTCGACGCGGTCATTCCAGGTGCCGCGCGCGGTGAGCACCAGGACGGGCGTGGTGACGCCTTCCTGCCGCCAGCGCTTCAGAACAGTCAGCCCGTCGATCTTTGGAAGCCCCAAGTCGAGGATGATGGCGGAATAATTCTCGGTGCCGCCCCGGAACCAGGCATCTTCGCCATCGGCGGAGAGTTCGGCGACATAGCCGCCGCTGTTCACCGCATCCGCAAGATCGGCCGCAATCCGTGCCTCATCCTCGACGATCAGGATGCGCATCAGGGCGAAGCCGTTCCGATGATGCGGCCGGACCTGGCATTCACGCGGACTTCGACCAGCCGGTTTGAGGGGTCGATGATGCGGATCCGGTATTGCAAATTGCGCCCCTGTCCTGTCAGGCTGATCTTGACGACCTGGCCCTTGTAGTTCCGGCGCACACGGGAGAGGATCTTCCGCAGCGGCTCGGCCTGACCCGCTTCGACGGCGTTGCGGATCTTGTCGTCATCGCTGTCGTCATCGTCGTCGTCGTTCTTGCCGCTATTGTCGTCGCCGCCGTCATCATCGCCGCCATCGCCATCGCCGCCGCCGTCACTGTCACCGCCGTCACTGTCACCGCCGCCGCCACTTTCGCCGTCCCTGGCAAAGCCGGGCATACCTTGGGTCCCAAGGCCGAGCAGCATCAGAACCAGGAAAAGACGGCGGTTGGCCATGAGCGGGATCCAAAAGAGCAATACACACTAACAAGAGAATGAACCGGCAGGAAATTCCCACCGGCAGCACCCTCGAGGCACATAGCTCTAATTGAACGGGACTGACAGACCCGTGAACGGGCCTGTCAGCGAATTGTCAGCGAGGCGCCAGCACCATGACGATCTGGCGGCCTTCGAAGCGCGGTTCGGATTCGACCTTGGCAATCTCGGCCGTATCCTTCTTCACCCGGTCGAGCAGCTGCTGGCCCAGTTCCTGGTGGGCCATTTCACGGCCACGAAAGCGCAACGTGATCTTGACCTTGTCGCCTTCCTCGAAGAAGCGCTTGATGGCGCGCATCTTGACGTCATAATCGTGGTCATCGATCATCGGGCGCATCTTGATCTCCTTGATCTCGATGACCTTTTGCTTCTTTCGGGCCTCTGCGGCCTTCTTCTGTTCCTGAAACTTGAATTTTCCGTAATCGAGAATCTTGCAAACGGGAGGTTTCGCATCGGGCGAAATCTCGACCAGATCGAGGTTGGCCTCTTCCGCCATCATGATGGCCTGGCGGATCGGCACGACGCCGACATTGGCGCCGTCTTCACCGATCAGGCGCACTTCGCGCGCATCGATGCGATGGTTGATCCTGTAGTCTTCTTCCTTTTGCAGGGGGGCGGCTCCGCGGGTCGTTGGCCTCCGGGGTGGCAAGGTCAAGTGTGCATCAGCTCCTTTGACGGGGTGGCTCGAATCCGGCCCAGCCCCTGTTTGGTTGAGGTTCGCTTTAGACATTGAATGGGGCGTCCCCGTCAAGCGCCTAAGTCAGGTGGCCTCAAGCGGCTTGAGGCGAGGCAACGCGGCACTACCGGGCCTGGTTCCTCTGCCGCTCGCCGCGCCGCCCGGCCTTCAGCTCGGTCACCGTATCGGGCAGCACGATCTGGAAAACCGTGCCATCGCTTCCCGTCGAGAACAGGCGGATCTCGCCGCCATGCGCGCGGATCAGTTCCGAGCAGATGGCAAGCCCGAGGCCCACGCCACCGCTCCGCTGCGCGCTCTGGAAGGCCTCGAACAGTTTCGGACGCACACGTTGGGGTATGCCCGGCCCATTGTCCTTGACCTCGATCGTCACCACGCTGCCGTCGCGCCACGACTTCACGGTGACGTGGCCCTCGCGCGCGTCCACCACTTCGTTCTGCAGGGTCTCGATGGCCTGAATCGCGTTGCGGAGCAAATTCGTCAGCACGCGGTTCAGATGCTCGCGGTCGGCATCGACGAGCAATTCCACCGGAACCTGATTGAACATCACGACGCGGCCCGATGCCTGGACCACGGCAGCTTCGATCACCTCGTCGGTGAGGTCGCGCAGTTTCAGCCTCTCGCGCATCGGCGGCGGCTCCTGCGCGCGGCCGAACTTCAGCGTCTGCGACAGGAAGTCGATGGCGCGGTCAAGACTGCTAATGAGCTTTGGCGCAAAGCGCTTGACGGTCGGGTCTTCCACCATCGACAGGCGGTCGGAAATCAGATGCGCGGACGACAGCATGTTGCGGAGATCGTGGTTCACCTTCGAGGCCGCGAGGCCCAGTGCCGCAAGCCTGCTCTTCTGCTGCAGCATCGAGACAAGCTCCGACTGCATGTCGTGCAGCTCGCGCTCGGCAAGGCCGATCTCATCGCGCCGCTCGGTTGGCACGATGATGCGCGAATGGTTTTCCGGGTTCTGACGGAAGGCCAGCATGTTGCGCGTCAGCCGCTGGATGGGCCGCACCAGCGTGATGTTGAGCGCGGTGAAGACCAGACCCGCGACGATGATCGACAAGATGATCGACAGGATCAGGATGTTGATGCCATAGCGGATCATCGCATCGCGCAGCGGTTCCTCGAACAGCGCAATCTCGATGATGTCGCCCGACATGTTGGGCGGAACATCGATGATGCCGAGAACGCGCGGCTTGGCCGACATCATGGTGGTGAAGGCATCCATGACGGCGGTAAGCCACATCACGTTGCGGAGATCATAGGAGGCATCGATCATGTGATCGCCCTCGCTCCTCAGGATCAGCTGCCGTTTTTCGCCCCGCGTGAGCGAGACGACGAGAACGCCGGCACCTTTCAGGATTTCGGTGCGAAGATCGCTGGAGAGAATGCGGTCAGGCGCGGCCTCGGCGGCGAGCGCCGCGATTTCGGCCTGCGCCACGCGGCCTTTCAGCCACTGGATGCGGAAATTTGCGATGGAGGGCAGGAAGATCAGCACTTCGCCCAGCATCACGAACACAATGGTCAAGGCAAGAACCTTTCCGGAAAGCCCTCTCAGCAGGCCCGGATCAAGCGATCTGGTCTTGTCGTTTCCGTCCGTCATGGTTTCAGCGTGCTGACTATCCTTATAACCCGCCTCACCCAGATATTGGATGCGAAATCGGCAAAATAGGTGATCGCCGCCCGCCGGTTTGCTTCGCCCCTCGTCGGGTAAGGCGCAACCGGCTGCACCATGGCGCCGATCCTGAAGCCCTTGGTGATGGCCTGCACCCAAGGATGAATGAGTTCGCCCGCCTGCGCACCCACGATCGAAGCGCCGAGGATCTTGCCGCGCTTGCCTGTGATGACCTTGACGAGGCCTTCGCTGCGGCCCTCCGCCTGGGCGCGGTCATTGTCATGAAAAGGCCAGCGCAGAACCTTGACATCGGCGCCATGAGCTTCGCGCGCCTGTGCTTCGTTAAGTCCCACATGGGCGAGTTCGGGGTCGGTATAGGTGACCCATGGAATGACGGCATTGGCCTTCACCGGCAGGCCGAACAGCGCGTTGCGGATGACGAGGCCCGCATGATAGCCCGCCACGTGGGTGAACTGCAGCCCGCCCGCCACATCGCCCACCGCATAGACTCGTGCGTTCGAGGTCTTCAGACCCTTGTCCACGGTGATGCCTTTTTTCGTATAGGCGATGCCGGCGGCTTCCAGGTTGAGGCCCTCGATGTTGGGCTGGCGCCCGGCGGCGACGAGCAGATGCGAGCCGGTGACAATGCCCTTGTCCTTCGTCGTGACGGCGATGCCTTCGGGCGCTCTTGCGATGGAGGCGATGCCCGTCCGCGCCAGAATGACGATGCCTTCGGCCTTCAGCTTCTCCAGCACCACGGCGGTAAGCTCCGGGTCATCCTTCGCCAGCGGATCGAAGGCTTCGATGACGGTGACTTGCGAACCAAGCCTGCGGTGGGCCTGCGCCATCTCCATGCCGATCGGCCCGCCGCCGATGATGATGAGGTGAGAGGGCAGCGTCTGGTTCTCGAAGATGCTCTCGTTGGTCAGGTATGGCACATCGGCTAGCCCCGGAATGGGCGGCGTCGCAGCCCGCGATCCCGTGCCGACAACGATGCGCCGCGCGCTATATTTTCGGCCACCGGCTTCAACAGTTTGCGCATCCACAAAACGCGCTGCGGCCCTTACCACCGTCACGCCGAGCTTTTCGAAGCGTTCCTGGCTGTCATTGGGCTCGATTGCCGCAATGACGCGCTTCACATGGGCCATGACCTTGGCGAAATCGACCTGCGGTTCCAGGGCCACGATGCCGAAGCGCTCGCTTGAGCGGAAGGCGTGCGCCTGCCTGGCCGCGGCCAGCAGGGCCTTGGAGGGCACGCAGCCATAGTTCAGGCAGTCGCCGCCCATCTCGCCCTTTTCGAACAGCACCACGCGCTGCCCGAATTGTGCTGCAGCAGCCGCAACGGTCAAGCCCCCCGAGCCCGCGCCGATCACCGCGATATCGAAATCGGGTTTGCTCATCGGGGCTTCCTCTTGAAGTATTTCAGTGCGACGGGGATCAGCGCGACCAGACCCAGCCCGGCGAAGGCCAGCAGCAATTCGCGCGTGACGAGCGAGGAGACTTCCAGGCTGAAGCTGCAGTTCTCCGGCCCGTTCGCGGTGGCGCAGGCCTCGAATGCCGCGCGCTGCGTGTTGATGACGTCGTCCAGCCCCGCGCCCAGCAGCGCAAAGGCGAGCGAGCCCGGAATGATGCCGATGGCGGTGGCGATGATGAAGGTTTTGAGCGGCACGCGGCACAGGCCCGCCACCGCATTGACCATGAAGAAGGGAAACACCGGCGCCAGCCTGAGGAACAGGAGATAGCTGAAGGCATTCTCGGCAAAGCCCTCCGACACGCGCTGCACCAATGGCCCCGCCCGCTCCGCCAGTGCGGCGCCGAGCGACGTCCTGACGATCTGGAATACGATGATGGCGCCCAGGACCGCCGCTGTGATGGTGACGGGCAGGCTGATCACCCAGCCGAACAGGAACCCGCCCGCGATGCTCAGGACCGCGGCACCCGGAATGGACAGCGCCACGATGGCGATGTAACCCGCCATGAAGGCGAGGATCGAGAGAAGAAGATGGCTGTCCACATACTGGCGCAGCTGCTCGCGGTGTTCGGCCAGTGCGACAAGGGAGAGATGACGGTGCAAGCCAAAGCCATAGGCCAGCGCGATCAGGCACACGAGCACGATGG
>JBKJQU010000388.1:0-2780 GCA_046594995.1 Aestuariivirga sp. | reverse complement strand
CGTCGCCGATGTCGATGACGCCGGCATTCTCGCCCGGGCCCTGGATGACGCGCGCGCCCTTGGTGGGCATCGTCTTCAGCCATTTTTTGGAGGATTTGTAGGAGCAGTGCTCGTTCCACATGGCGGAACAGATGCCGAGTTCGGTGATGGTGGGCTCGCGGCCCAGCAGCTTCACGAAACGCTCGTATTCATCGGGCTTCAGGCCGTGGGACTTGACGAGTTCAGGGGTGATCTTGATAGCGGGGGCGGGGCTCATAGGGGGAGGCTTTAGCGCCTTGGCCTACGAATCTCAAATGCGCTTTACGGGGCAGCAACAGGAATAGCGAAGGGTGCTCAGGCGGCGGCCTTGTCGGTGTTGTGGGCGGACTTCGCCGTCATCTGCGCGACACGGAATTGCAGCACCTGCGTGGCGCGGTCCAGCGCCTCGGTCTCTTCCGGGGCGGGCTGGCGCTTCTTGCCGAGGAGCGACCTGATGATGCTTGTCATGTGTATTCTCCGGTTTCTTATGCTTACGAAGTGTTTCTCATAAGACCCCTGTATTTGACCGAATTTGTTTCACTAATCAAAGCTTAACACCGGTCTGGGTGAAGGAGTGGTTATGGAGATCGCCGCAATTTTACCGAGTTCGATTGTGAGCCGGCATGAACACGTTTGCGGCTGATCAGATGGCGCGGCCGAACGAATCCGTGGTGGGGCGGGGCACCATGCGGGACTGGCTGTTCTGGCGCATCATCGTGTTCACGCGGTATTGCAGGGCTTCATTCGCAACGCGGTAGGCTTCCGTTTCCTCAGGGGTCGCGGTGCTGCGGTTGTAGCCGAAAAGAGACTGGATGATGCGGGCCATGGTTTGCTCCTGGGGCTTGTGCGGTTTCGTCCGTTAAGGATTGGACAACCACATAAGAACAAGAAAGTGCCCGTTAATCTATCCTTAAGGACGGTCACGGTGAAGCCGGTGTTAATCCTCAAGTAATGATTTTAGTTTGCTTTGTCTTAACTCTCGCTCAGGCTGCGAGCAGGCTTTCGAACAAGGGGCGGCAATCAGTGCGGCCGTGGAGGGGTTCGATCATGTTTTCGGGATGCGGCATCATGCCAATGACGGTGCCGCTGTCATTCATGATGCCGGCGATGCCGTTCAGCGCGCCGTTGGGGTTGGTGTTTTCAACATAGCGGAAGACGACGCGGTTTTCGCCTTCAAGCCGCTTCAGCGTTTCAGCGTCGCAGATGTAGTTGCCCTCGCCATGGGCCACGGGGCAGGAGACGATGGCGCCCTTCTGCATCCGGTTGGTGAAAAAGGTCTGGTTGTTCTCGACCCGCAGCTTCACCTGTTTGCACACGAAGCGAAGCTGCGCGTTGCGGACGAGGGCGCCGGGGAGAAGGCCTGCCTCGGTGATGATCTGGAAGCCGTTGCAGACGCCCAGCACTTTAAGTCCTTTCAAGGCCTTGGCGCGAATATCTTCCATGATGGGTGAGCGCGCGGCGATGGCACCGCAGCGGAGATAATCGCCATAGGAGAAGCCGCCGGGGATGACGACGAGATCGACGTTGGGCAGTTCGGTTTCGGTGTGCCAGACGCTGACGGGCTTCGACCCGGTGACACCTTCAAGCGCCATGATCATGTCTGCGTCGCGGTTCAGGCCGGGGAAAATGACGACGGCGGATTTCATGTTGTGTTCCTTAGTCTGTAGCTCAAGCTTGTCCCCTTTCCCTCGTGCTGAGGTGCTCTGCTCAGCAGAGCCTCGAAGCATCTCGCCCGGGGATGGACCCTTCGAGGCCGCTTCGCGGCACCTCAGGGTGAGGGAAGAAAGGACAGGCACCACGGAGAGAGGGAAGAAAGGTCAGGCACCACGGAGAGAGGGAAATGAGGTCAGGCCAGTTCGATCTCGTAATTCTCGATCACCGTGTTGGCGATGAGCTTTTCGCACATTGCCTTCAAGGCTTCCTTCGCCTTGGCGTGATCGGTCTCCGCGATCTCGATTTCGAAATACTTGCCCTGTCGGACCTGCTCGACGCCGCCAAACCCTAAATGGCCCAATGCGCCCTCGATGGCTTTTCCTTGCGGGTCCAGCACGCCGTTTTTCAAAGTGACCTTGATCCTGGCTTTCATGGTCTAATCTGTAACCCCTCATTCGGCGCGTTCCGCGCCACCTTCTCCCGCAAGGGGAGCAGGGAATTAATTCAAATCCGTCTTCACCAGCTTGGGCTTGGAGCGTTCGGGTTTTTCGCCTTCGGCGATGATGCCAAGGCGCCGCGCCACTTCCTGATAGGCTTCGACCAGACCGCCCATGTCGCGGCGGAAACGGTCCTTGTCGAGCTTGTCCTGGGTCTTGATATCCCAGAGGCGGCAGCTGTCGGGGCTGATCTCGTCGGCAAGCACGATCCGCATCATGTCGTTCTCGTAAAGCCTGCCAAACTCGATCTTGAAGTCGACGAGCTTGATGCCGATGCCAAGGAAAAGGCCCGCCATGAAATCATTGATGCGGATCGCCATGTGCATCATGTCGTCGATCTCCTGGGGGCTGGCCCAGTTGAACGCGGTGATGTGTTCTTCCGAGACCATCGGATCGCCGAGCTGGTCGTTCTTGTAGTAGAATTCGATGATGGAGCGGGGAAGCTGGTGGCCTTCCTCCAGCCCAAGGCGCTTGGCGAGCGAACCCGCAGCCACGTTGCGCACGACGACTTCGAGCGGCACGATTTCAACTTCGCGAACCAATTGTTCGCGCATGTTCAGCGAGCGCATGAAATGCGTGGGGATGCCAAGCTCGTTCAGCTTGGTGAACATG
>JBKJQU010000294.1:0-3109 GCA_046594995.1 Aestuariivirga sp. | reverse complement strand
CGCGCTGCAGCACCGCGGCCAGGAGGCGGCGGGCATCGTCTCATTCGACGGCGAACGCTTCCAGATCGAACGCCGTCTTGGCCTCGTTGGCGATCATTTCTCGAGTGCCAAGGTCATCGACCGGCTTCAGGGTTCACTCGCCCTTGGCCATGTGCGCTATTCGACGACGGGTGAAACAATCCTCCGCAACGTGCAGCCGCTCTTCGCCGAGTTGGCTGCTGGCGGCCTCGCCGTCGCGCACAATGGCAATCTCACCAACGGCCTCACGCTCCGCCGCGAACTGATCTCGCAAGGCTGCATCTGCCAGTCCACGTCCGATACCGAAGTGATCCTGCATCTCGTCGCCAGGTCGCAGAAGTCCCGCATCGTGGAACGCTATATCGATGCACTGCGCTCGCTTGAGGGCGCCTATGCATTGGTGGCGCTCACCAACAAGAAGCTGATCGGCGCGCGTGATCCCTTCGGCATCCGCCCGCTGATTTTGGGCGAGTTGAATGGCGCTCACATACTGTGCTCCGAAACCTGCGCGCTCGATATCATCGGCGCAAAGTTCGTGCGCGAGATCGACAATGGTGAAGTCGTCGTCATCTCGGATGATGGCGTTGAAAGCCTGCGGCCCTTCCCCAGGCAGCCGGCGCGGCCCTGCATCTTCGAATATATCTATTTCTCGCGGCCCGACTCCATGCTGGGTGGCCGCTCGATCTATGAGGTCCGGAAATCCATGGGCCGCGAACTGGCGCGTGAATCCGCCGTCGATGCGGATGTAATCGTGCCGATCCCGGACTCAGGCGTTCCCGCCGCCCTGGGCTTCAGCCAGGAAACCGGCATTCCTTTCGAACTCGGCATCATCCGCAACCATTATGTGGGCCGCACCTTCATCGAGCCGACGCAGACCATCCGATCGCTCGGCGTCAAGCTGAAGCACAATGCCAACCGCGCGGTGGTAAAAGACAAGCGCGTGGTGCTGGTGGATGACTCGATCGTGCGCGGCACGACATCCGTCAAGATCGTGCGCATGATGTATGAAGCGGGTGCCAGGGAAGTGCACATGCGGATTTCGAGTCCGCCGATCAAGCATCCGGATTTCTATGGCATCGATACGCCGGAGCAGAAATCCCTGCTCGCGGCCACGCATTCGCTTGAAGAAATGCGCGAATATATCGGCGTCGATTCGCTCGCCTTCATCTCGGTCGATGGCATCTATCGGGCGATGGGATTGCCGGGCCGCGACAACAATCGCCCGCAGTTCACCGATCATTGCTTCACCGGCGATTATCCCACCCACCTGACCGACCTCGTCGGTGAATCAAAGAAGCAGCAGCTTTCGCTGCTGGCAGAGGCAGGCTGATTTCCATGACCGGACGTTTGAAGGATCGCGTGGCACTCGTCACCGGCGCATCACGGGGGCTTGGCCGTTCGGCGGCTGTGGCGCTCGCCAGGGAAGGCGCGCACATCATCGCGATGGCGCGGACGCAAGGCGGCCTCACCGAACTCGATGACGAGATCAGGAGCGTGGGCGGCAGCGCAACGCTCGTTCCCGCCGACATGAAGGATTATGACGCCATCGACCGGCTGGGCGCTGCGATTTTCGAACGCTGGAAGCGGCTGGATATCCTGATTGGCAACGCCGGCATTCTCGGCAAGCTGACGCCCATGCCCCACATCGACCAGAAGACGTGGGATGATGTGATGGCCGTGAACGTCACCTCGAATTATCGCCTCATCCGCTCGCTCGATCCATTGCTGCGCGCATCCGACGCGGGCCGCGCGGTGTTCGTGACGTCTGGCCTCGCGCACAAGTGCTGGGCCTATTGGGGGCCTTACTCGATTTCGAAGGCGGCCTTGGAAGCCATGGTGAAAACCTATGCGGCTGAAATCGAAACCTCTGCGCTGCGGGTGAACTGCTTCAGCCCCGGAGCGACACGCACCAAGATGCGCGCCACGGCAATGCCGGGCGAGGACCCGGAAACTCTTCCGCACCCGGACGATGTGGCAGCGCAGATTGTGCCGATGTGCTTGAGCGATTTCACCGGCAATGGCGCGATCTACAAATTCGCGCACGAAGGCCTGTTCAAGCAATTCTGAGGAGCGGCTTTTCATGAGCGACCGCGATATCGTCATGGCCTTTGCAGCGGCACGCAAGGCGGAAACGCCGCTCTCACAATTGCCCGAGGCGGAAACGCCGGCTTTGAAGCGCGCCTTCGATTTGCAATGCGCCATCACGCAGGAACTGGGCTGGGAGCAGATTGGCTGGAAGATCGGCTGTTCCAGCGAGCATGTGCAGAAGGCGCTCAACGCAACAGGCCCCTTCCCCGGCACCATGTTCCGCCATCGGCTTTACAAGTCCGGCGATCACTTTCCCACGAAGCCCGAGAACATGCGCGTGGTGGAGCCGGAAGTGGCATTCACAATGGCGAAGTCACTACCGCCGCGAGGGTCAGCCTACAGCCGCGATGAAGTGTTGGCCGCGGCGGCCTCCGTCCATGTTGCGTGCGAAGTCGTCAACCCCCGCACGCCCAACCGCTTCAAGGACCCCGTCAACTGGTTCATCGTCGATGGCGGGCTGAACGAAGGCATCGTGCTGGGCGAAGCGCGGAAGCTCTTGAGCCGCGAGCAGTTCGCATCGTTGAAGGGCCAGGTGCTGTGGAACGGCCGCGAGATGCAGGGCGGCACCGGTTCCAATGCGCTGGGCGGCGGCGACCTGGTGCTGACCTGGATCGCCAATCACCTGAATGAGCATGGCATGGGCCTGAAAGAAGGCGAGATCATCACCACGGGCGTCATCACGGAATTCTTCGCGGCTAATCTTGGCGATGCCATCGAAGTGAATTTCGAACATCTGGGCCAGGTGACGCTGAGGTTTTGAGATAAAAAGCTGCCATCCCCGGATTTATTCCGGGGATAGCAAAGTTATTTTGTGGCGGAAGCCCTTCCCGACATCCTCACCCTGAGGTGCTGCGGAACACAGCCTCGAAGGGTGCGCCACGGGGGGATGCTTCGAGGCCCTGCTTCACAGGGCACCTCAGCATGAGGGTAACGAGGACACCGCCTGTCCTTGCCGAAGGCGCTCTTCCCCTGCTCTACAAGGCATCGCGAAAGTAGAACAGGG
>JBKJQU010000195.1:0-30572 GCA_046594995.1 Aestuariivirga sp. | reverse complement strand
CAAGCCGTGCACAGCTAAGGCTTGAGACCTGATTTCTGTCAGACCTTCGCGATACAGGCTGTTCTGCAGATCAAGATACGTGTCCGCCATCAGGCCTGCTCCTTGGGAAAATGCACCATCGCAAACATTCCCTGCCAATCTGTTTATGTCTTTGGCGGTGGTTAAGGTCCGGTTGAGGGGGAGGATACAATTGGGGGCAATACGTCCGGCAGAACGTCGGACGGCATGAAGCGGCGCGGCCGGTTCTTCCACAACCACGCCAGCTCAATAGGGAGGAGAAAGGCCAGAACGATGAGCTTGGCTACAATGATCCAAGTGAATAGAATGCCAAGGCTGAAGGTAACTCCTGCGAGCAGGAGAAGGCTTGTTCCGAGAATGAGAAAGCTGCCTGCATTGGTGGCGGATCGCGGTGATCTCCGAGAAATCGAAGTGACACTTGTTGCCGTCATACGACCAATTGAGGCCCGCCGCATCGACGCACCAGAAGCGCTGCTTCTCAAGGGCACTGCGGCCTACGCTGTATTCATGTGAAAGCTGGGGTTCTGGCATCGGAGCAGACTAGCCGAGTGCCCCGATTGGGCAAGAGGCCCGGGCGAAATGCCCGGGCCTCCCAGGCACCGTACTAGGGGTTAGCGGGAGCCGGAGGCGGCGGTGTCTGCGCACCATCATCGGCATCGTCATTGTCATTCATCATGCCTTGGCCGTGGTCCATTCCCATGCCGTCGCCCATGCCGCGACGCTGGTGGCGGCCTTCACGGTCGCCGCGCTGCGGGCGGTCTTCACGGCTCAGGAAACCGTCGCCATTACGGTCGCGGCTGGCGACCATGCCGGCCATTGGCTGATTGTATTCCTCGAGGGTGACCTGGGCGTTGCCGTCACGGTCAAACTCCTGGAATTCCCGCACCATCTGTTCGCGGCGGGCTTTCAGCCACAAGTTCTGGAACTCGTCGATCGACAGGCTCGCGTTCTTGTCGCCGTCGAATTCACCGTGCCATGAAGTCCGGTTCTGGTCGATCTCCTGCTGGGAGAGCTTGGCGTCCTTGTTGGCGTCATAGCGCTCCATCATCTGCATGCCCATCATGCCGCCACCCATACCCTGGCCCATACCATGGCCCCACATGCGGTGGCCGCCCATGTCGGCGCTGGCAAGACCTGCCACGCCACCGACTGCCAGAAGGCCTACGGTTCCCGCGGCCAGCATCATCTTGGTTTTCTTCTGCATCTCAAACTCCATTGGTTGCTCGATGCCCATAGGACGCGGGCGCGGCACGATTCCGTCTCGGCCGTCGATGAATTCTTGTTAAGGTTCAGCGCGCCAGTTCGCGCATGGCGCGGTCCAGGCCGTCGAGCGTCAACGGAAACATGCGGTTCTCGAAGGTGCGGGAGACGAGGCTGACCGAGGGAGAGTAGGACCAATATTTCTCCAGCGACGGATTGATCCACACTGCCTTGGGGTAAGCTGCTGCGATCCGCTGCAGCCAGATCTGGCCTGGCTCCTCGTTCCAGTGCTCGACGGAGCCACCCGCATGGGTCAGTTCAAAGGGACTCATCGCCGCATCGCCAACGAAGATCACCTTGAAGTCGTGGGGATAGGTGCGAAGCACCTTCCATGTGTCGATGCGCTCGGCGTTTCGGCGTCGGTTGTTCTTCCAGAGGCTTTCGTAAACGCAATTGTGGAAGTAAAAATACTCCATGTGCTTGAACTCGGCACGCGCTGCGGAGAATAATTCCTCGCAGACCTTCACATGCGGGTCCATCGAGCCTCCGACGTCAAAGAACAGCAGCACCTTCACGGTGTTGCGGCGTTCCGGCACCAGCTTCACGTCAAGCCAGCCCTGCCGCGCGGTAGAACGGATCGTGCCGTCGAGATCGAGTTCGTCAGCTGCACCCTCGCGCGCGAAACTCCGCAAGCGCCGCAGCGCCACCTTGATGTTGCGCGTGCCGAGTTCCACCGTATCGTCGAGATCCTTGAAGTCGCGCCTGTCCCAAACTTTTACCGCACTGTTGTTGCGGTTCTGGTCCTGTCCGATGCGGACGCCCGCGGGATTATAACCATAGGCTCCAAAAGGCGAAGTGCCGGCGGTGCCTACCCACTTGCTGCCGCCCTGGTGGCGGCCCTTCTGCTCCTCAAGCCGCTTCTTCAGTTCCTCCAGAATCTTGTCCAGCCCGCCCAGCGCCTGAACCAGCTTCTTTTCTTCTTCACTCAGATGCTTCTCGGCGAGCTTCCGCAGCCATTCCTCAGGGATTTCAGCAATCAGTGCATCGCCAATGTTGCTCAAGCCTTTGAAGACGTTTCCGAACACGCGGTCGAACTTGTCAAAATTGCGCTCGTCCTTCACCAGTGCAGCGCGCGACAGGAAATAGAATTCTTCTGGAGAATAGGCGGCGAGGCCCGCATCGAGCGCTTCGATCAGCGTCAGGTATTCCTTCAGCGATACCGGAACGCCGGCAATTCTGAGTTCGCTGAAAAAGGAGAGGAACATAGGATGTTCACTCCGCCATCGTGATGACCGGATAGCCGGTGCGGGCGGCCTGAGCAGGGGCTTCCGCACAAAATGCACCACGGCCTGATTTCGCTTCCGTCACAAATTCCTCGTAGAAGGCGTTAAGCGGGCCGGAGATCGCGGAGGACAGGCCGCCGATGTCATATTCGTGGAAGTGCAGGAAGAGATTCTTCCGCACATCCTGGTCGACCGCAATCATACCCTGGCAGTATTGATCCGCCACATCGAGGAGGGCCACGGCCATGGCAATCTTTGTACCGCGGCTGGCGGCTTCGGCGGGGGCCACCATCAACAGGCAAAGAAGGGCCGCTCTCAGTAACATTTGCCCATCTGTTGCCAGTGAATGCGGGGACTGCGGATCGGCGCGCTCATTCCTTCTTGGCCTCCTCTGCGGTGGTGACGAGTTCCCGCATCAGGCTTCCCAGCGTTTCCTTGGCCGACGTTTCCTGTGGTATCGGGCGGCAGACATCGCGTGCGGCGAGACCTACGCGCGCTGTGAGGATGCCATTGACAGCGCCTTCGCCAAAGCGTGCGGAAAGACGGCCCAGCAGGCCCTTGCCGACGACATGCTGGATCAGATTGTCTGACAGTGCGAGGCCGCCGGTGACCGCGAGATGGCCCAGCACCATGCGGGCGAGGCGGAGCGTCGACAAGGTCGAGGGCCTGCCGCCATAGAGCGTCGCAAGCTCCCGCATCATACGGAGGTTCAGAGCAGCAACGAACAGAATGTCGAGGGCTGCGGTCGGTGTTACCGTCGTCAGCAGCGTGACCCGGCGCGAGGCGTGGGCAATGATGCGGTGGGCCTCATCATCCCGCATGGCCACGAGATAGCGCTCCGCGAGCTTCATGCGGTCGCGGCCATCCATGATGTCGGTGTCGTATTGCTTCAGGTTCTTCAGGCCCAGCTGTGCATCGGCGCGGGCGGAATAGAGACTCTGCAATTGTGCCACGGCACGCTTCGCTGCCGCGGAATCATCCGTGTTGATGGCATGTGCGGCATCGATCTGGATACTCTCGATCCGGCGAAGTCGGGCAAGGGCCCAAACCTCGCGCGCGACAATGGCAAGTGCGGCGAAGCCTGCAAGGCCAGCCGCACCGAGCGTAATCCAGCCGAGCAGGGGCGAGCGTGCATAGAATTCCTCGACAAGCTGCGTGACCGCGAGCCCAGCCCATAAAGTGATCAGCGAGAACAGCGCGCCGATGAGAATGCTGCCCCAGCGGATGCGGCGCGAACGCGGCAGCGTAGCGGGCGGCATGACAATCAGATCGCCATCCAGCGTTTCCGGCTCGAAGGTAATGCCGGTGATGGCGCGCGGCCTTCGTTTCGGTGCTTCCGTTTTGGCGGCTTCCTGTTCCGGGGGTTCGATCACGAAAGCCTTCGGCTGGCGACGATCAGCGCTCATGAGAAGCGGTCTCCCAGCAGGAATTCCATGGCGCGGTCGAGCCGGATGTGCGGATAGCTGCCGTCCTTCGGAACAGGCGGGCGGAAGCGCACGAACCTGAGGCTTCCTTCAAGCGAACCATCAAGCGCCTTTCGTGCATCCGCGGGAAGATCGCCCGGGAAAATGGCGGCTTCGGTGTCGCCATCGAAGGTGGAGTTCCCGACCGATTCACCGGGGAGCGGCGTTCCGGCGATGCACTCGAGCGTTTCGCCCTTCTGCTTCACGCTCGCCTCGCGCGTCGCCCGGATCGCTGCCAGTGCCGCGACATCTATTTGGGCGCCGGAATATTCGGCGCGCGTCATTGCATCCTCCACGATAAGTTTGAGAATGTTTTCAAGCCTGTCGTGACTGGTGTGGTGAAGAAGATCAGCCTTTGTCGCTGCAAACAGAATGCGGTCGATACGGCGGCCGAAGACGCTGGAGAAAAACGAGTTCGAGCCCTGGCGGAAGCAGGTGAGGATCTGGGTCAAGGCCGTCTGCAGGTCCTTAACCGCACTTGCACCGGCATTGAGTGCCGTCAGCGTATCGACGAGAACGATTTGCCGGTCGAGCCTTGCGAAATGGCCAAAAAAGAAGGGCTTCACGATGTTGGAAACATAGGACTCGTAGCGCCGTTCCAGCAAGGCGCCGAGCGAGCCCTTGGGAAACATCGCGTCCGCCGGCACATCGAGTGGTGCGAAGGCCAGAAGCGGAGAGCCAGCATAATCGCCCGGCATCAGGAAGCGGCCGGGCGGCAAGGTGGACAGCGAAACATCTTCCTTCCGGCATTTTGCGAGATAGCCGGTGAAGACCTCCGCCAGCTTGATTGCATCAGTTTCTTCCGCAGGCGCCAGCGGATCGAGCTTCGGCAGTAGCGCATGCCATTGATCCGCGCGGGCAAGCCGTGGCGCGATGTGGCTGGCAGCAACAGTTGCAGCCGACCATTCGGCAAAGCTCATTCGCATCAGCGGCAGATCGAGCAGCCATTCACCAGGATAGTCCACGATATCGATGTGTAGCTTGCCTGAACCGATGTTGCGCGAAATGAAACCGCGCGGCTCATATTCAGCTGTGATGCGAAGCTGGCTGATGCGGTTCGTGCTTTCCGGCCAGTGCCTGTCCTTTCCGCTCAATGCAGCAAGATGGTTTTCGTAGGCGAAACGCGGGAGGCTGTCGTCTGGTTGCGGTTCCAGAAAGCAGCGCGTGATGCGGCCGCCTGCCATAGCCTCGAAGGCTGGAAAGCGGCCGCCCTTCAGCAAGGCATGAACCAGTGCTGTAATGAACACCGTCTTGCCGGCGCGAGACAGGCCGGTGACGCCAAGCCGCACGGACGGGTTAACCAGCCCTGAAGCAAAATCGCCAAGGCCACCCACCGCGATACGGCTGCCGTCCATAATGTCCGAAAGACTTACGATCTCAGTAACCCCGGTTGCGCGCAATAATTGGGGGGAAGCAGCGGTAAAGACAAGATAAACCTGTTATGCTTAGACTTCGTCCTCCACATCTGCCGGGCGCATGAAGTGTGTGAGAGTGCCTGAGTTATCAGTGACTTGATCCCATTGGTCCGCACTGAAACCGATGACTGCCAGGGCTCCGGTCGGAAATTTGCGCTCAAGCTGCTGCCTGAACCTTGGCGGACCGCTGCCGATCAGGCGCTTGGCCAATTCTTCCATGGATGGGTTATGCCCAACCAGCATCAGCATCCTGGCGCCACCATTGTGCTGGCGGATCGCCTCCAGCAATGCGCTGCCATCACCAAAGTCATACAGCGTGTCGATGGTTCTTGATGGGGGAGTCCGCGGTAGCTCCATACACACAGCATTCCATGTTTGTGCCGCACGCCTTGCTGGCGAATACAAGACAAGATCCGGCATGAAGTCTTCACGGGCGATCGCCTTTCCCATGGTTAATGCTGCGCGCAGCCCGCGGGGTGAAAGCGGCCGGTCGATGTCTGCTGTTTCGGCATCGTTCCAACTCGACTTGGCATGCCGCAAGAGTAGCAATTGCAACCTCATGGCGAGATTATCCCCAATTTGCCGCGTTTATTTCTCATTGGCGAAGCATGACTCTGCGGAGATGATTACAGATTTAGACAATGGTTAAGCGGTTCGGAGAGAGGTTCAGTAGTACTAATTGCCAAATGGAATGTCTGGGAAAGATAAACATGCTGGAACTTGTCAGAAAGCTCCTCATCCGTACGAATGGCAATGTGTCAATCATGTTCGCACTTGCGGCGGTTCCCATGCTCATTGCCGCGGGCGGTGCAATCGACTATGTGCGGATTTCCAATACCCGGACGGCGATGCAGGCCGCAATAGATGCGTCTACGCTGGCTGCCGCCATGGCGGAAGACAGGACCAACAAGGAACGCGTCACTCTCGCCACCACGTATTTCAACTCGAACTTCACGCCACCCGACAAGACACCTGTCGTCCTCAACATCAAGGTCAACGCCAAAACTGTCACGGGTTCGGCGCGTTACAAGGCAGCCAATTCGCTGATGAGCCTGGCCGGCATCAAGTTCTCAGATATTTCTGTCGAGTCCGAAGTTATGCGGGCAAAACTGACGACAATCGAGATCGCGATGGTGCTCGACTATTCGGGCTCGATGAAGGACAACAGCAAATATAGCCGCATGGCGAAGGCCGCTGGCGATATGGTCGACTCCCTTTACTCAAAAGTTGCCTCTGGCAGGCTCAAGATCGGCCTCGTTCCGTTCTCTGCCATGGTCTACACCTCGATGCCGAGCAGCTATGTGACGCAATTCTCAGGGTCATCGACATGGACGGGCTGTACCCAGGACCGGGCCCATCCCAACAATCTTACGGTCGATACGCCGACGTCCAACAACGTTACAAAGTGGGGCTTCTACGATACCTCCGGCGAGAACAACGGCATTTACGGGTGCAGTGCCTATCAGAGCAACGATCTCAGGGTTCTGCCGCTCACCACTGACATCAATGCCGTAAAGTCAAAACTGTCCAGTATGACACCAGTCGGAAACACGAATATCCCTCTTGGAGTCGAGTTCGGCTGGAATATTCTTGATCCCAAAACACCATTTACCGAAGGCAATCCTTATACCGACAAACTGACGAAAAAATTTCTGATATTGCTGACTGACGGCGTTCAGACTTCGAAACAATCCGGTTCCGACGGGACGCGATCAGTCAATAATGGCAATTCAAACCTGGTCGAGTTGTGCAAGAACGTCGGTAAAGCTGGTGTCGAAGTATTTGCGATCGCCTATGACATCACCGATCCTGCCGTCACCACGCTCCTCAAGGGTTGCGCGCCGAGCAACTATTATGAGCCTGATGCCCTGGGCTCGGAGATCAACTCCGTGTTCTCGAGCATCGCGAAGAAGATCGAGAACCGCATGGTGCATATATCGCGCTAAGTGCCGATGCGGTCCAGTTCGAACGGTGTTGTCTGGTACAGCTCGTTGATCCAGTTGCCGAACAGCAGATGTGCGTGGCTTCGCCAACGGTTCTCGGGCGGAAGATTAGGATCGTTCTTCGGGAAGTAATTCGCCGGAAGATCGATGGGCTTTCCAGCCGTGGTGTCGCGCCAGTACTCGTCACTCAGCGAGTTGGTATCGTATTCGATGTGATTGAACATATAGAGCGAACGGCGCGCGTGATCATTGATGAGACAGAGACCTGCCTCGTCAGACTCCATCAGCACCTCCAGCGCTTTGTCCTGAGGCAAGTCAGAGCGGTGGTTTTCGGTCCAGCGTGATACGGGAATGGAGAAGTCATCGGAGAAGCCGCGCAGGAACGGCGATGCCGGGTTGAGATTGCGGTGGCGGTAGACGCCGAAGGCCTTCTTCGGCAGTGCATGCTTCGGCACCTTGTGGAAATGATAGAGTGCCGCCTGAGCCCCCCAGCAGATGTTCATCGTCGACTGCACATGGGTCTGCGTCCAGTCATAGATGCGGCAGAGCTCGTCCCAATAGGTCACCTCCTCGAAATTCAGAAGCTCGACGGGAGCGCCTGTGACGATAAAGCCATCGAACTTCTCGGTCTTGATGTCCTCCCAATCCTCATAGAAGGCGAGCATGTGCTCGGCCGAAGTGTTCTTCGGTTTATGGCTGGTGATCTTGACGAGAGTGAGTTCGACCTGCAGCGGCGTGGCGCCGATGAGTCTCGCAAATTGCGTCTCGGTCTTGATCTTGTTCGGCATGAGGTTGAGGAGGCCAATGCGCAGGGGGCGGATGTCCTGACGGGCGGCGGAGGCTTCCATCATCAGCATGACACCCTCGGAGGCGAGCGTGTGGCGGGCGGGGAGATCGTTCGGAATTCGGATGGGCATTTTTGATTACTGCTTGTTGTCGATTGCGTCTGACACGAGGTCTTTGAAGTCCTCGACGGATTGTATTCCGGGGATGTCACGCATTCGGACCGTGTAGCCGAAATTGTCGGCTATCGACTTGTAGAGCGGTATGCGGTGGTGCAGCAGTTGCTCGAAGCCCCAGATGGCGAAACCATCCGGATCGACATCGCTGTCATCCGCAATTCCGTTGATTGATTTGTATTCCGCCCATTTCTTTTTCAGGAACTGCGGCTGGTAATACATGGGCTTCGGGTGCTTGCGGAAACGCTCCACCAGCATGCGAGTGTGTTCCGGCGTGCCTTCGATATAGAGCAGCAGCGAATTTTGCGACAGGCAGGAGAGCACGGGGTCGAGCGGATTGGAGGGATCGACCACCTCGCAGAGGCTGCCGCCTGAATCGCAGACGAAGTTGCCATATTGATAGATGTCACGTGCCTTGCCGATAAATGTGGGCACATCGAGGAGGGCCGCGATCTCGGCCTCGCGGTGCTGGGTCTGGCGCTTGCGGTACTCGGCGAATGTGATGCCGCCCTTTTCCGCATTGCCGGGCTTTCCGAGATAGGTCGACAACGGCGACAGGTTCTCGAAAGTGATGTTGGACTGGATATGGATCGAGTCCGACAGCAGCAGGTCGCGCAGGAAAGGATTGCGCATCGCCTCGCGCTTGAAGTTGTCGACGATATGCTCGCCCATGTAGCGGGTGCCGATACGGTAATCGACCGAGTAGTGGTACCAGTTCGAATCCTGCAGCAGATGCGCAAGCGTGGTCTTGCCCACGCCGGACATGCCGAATATGGTCACGGCCTTCTGGGGCCAGTGCCGGAAATCCTTGCCAGATGAAAAGCGCATTGGCGCTCCATAGCGGAAGGCATGGGGCGGGGGCAACTGGCCGATTTGAAGGTAGTGCATGATCGAAGAGAATTATTCCGAGATGACCTGGTACGAGGCAACTGCCAACCGGGGACATCCAAGACCACCGGTTTCAGGGCGGATCGCGGCGGAAGTCTGCGTCATCGGCGGGGGCCTGGCCGGGTTGACCACAGCGCTGGAGCTGGCGCGACGCGGAACGTCGGTGGCGCTGCTCGAGGGCAGGCGGATTGCCTGGGCTGCTTCCGGCCGCAATGGCGGCTTCGTGTCCAATGGTTTTGCCGAGGGCATGGACAATGTGGCCGCCCGCGTGGGGTTGGAGGCGGCACGCGCTCTCTATCAGCTTACCCGCTTTGGCACAGAATTCGTGCGCCGCGAGATTGCCGAAGGTGATCCCTCGATCAGGATGGGCGAGGGCTGGCAGGGCTGCATCCGCTACAGCAATTCGGATGAAAAGCGTGCCGGCATCGCGGCGATGGCCCGCGACTATGGGCAGGAGATGCAATTTCTCGACGTGGCCGAAACACGGGCGCGTGTGAATTCGAAACGCTATTTCCAGTCATCCTATGATCCAAGCGCCTTTCACATGCACCCATTGCGCTATGCACTGATGATCGCTGGGAAAGCCGAGAAGGCCGGTGCAAGGCTGTTCGAGATGACGGCGGCGCTATCGGTTACCAAAGAACGCAAAGGTTATTGCGTGCGAACGGCAGGAGGCGAGGTGCGCTGCAATGACGTCGTCTATTGCGTCTCCTCGCTTGGCCGCGCGCTGCATCCCATGACGGGCCGCGCAATTCTGCCAGTCGCAACCTATGTCGCGGTGACGGAACCCCTGAAGCAGGATGTGATCCGGACGCGAAGCGCCATTTCGGATTCGCGCCGTGCAGGCAATTATTACCGCCTCATCGATGAAGGCCGGCTCTTGTGGGGTGGCGCCATCACGACGCGGGTTTCAGAGCCTTCCCGATTGGCTGACCGCATGAAGGGCGACATGGTCTCGGTATTCCCGCAGCTTGGAAATCCGCGGATCGATTATGCCTGGGCGGGCCTCATGGGTTACGCGCGCCACTTCATGCCACTGATCGGCACGGATGGGCAGGGGCAATGGTGGGCTACGGCTTTCGGCGGGCATGGCATGAATACCACCGCCATGGGCGGCATTCTGATGGCGCGGGCCATTGCAGCGAAAGATGACGAGTACAAGCGTTTCGCGCCCTTTGCGCCGCAATGGGCAGGAGGACCCTTCGGTCGCGTGGGCGTGCAGGCGGGATATTGGTATATGCAACTGAAAGACAAGCTTGACGAACGGCGTTCGGACAAGGCGGCCTGACATGGCATACGGCAGCACGGCGCTCAGTTCCAACGCATCCTTCGATCCTTTCTGGTGGCGTGCTGCGCCGCATGGACAGAAGATGCCGTCCATTCCGCCGAAGCGGACCGACGTGGCAATTGTCGGCTCTGGCATTACGGGTCTGGTCGCGGCCATCCATCTGGCGCGTGGCGGGCGGCAGGTGACAGTGTTCGAAGCAAAGG
The DNA here is from genome assembly GCA_046594995.1 of Aestuariivirga sp. GTDB lineage: Bacteria > Pseudomonadota > Alphaproteobacteria > Rhizobiales > Aestuariivirgaceae > Aestuariivirga. The sequence continues at coordinate 19,912 of JBKJQU010000195.1, read as the reverse complement.
AGCCCGGCCACGGCGCTTCGACGCGAAATGCAGGTTATGTGGGCCGCACGCTGAAACATGGCTTCGGCGAAATCATGGAGAACCAAGGTCTCGACAACGCCAAGGCCGTCTATGGCGAGCTGATGGAGGCCTTCCTTGCGGTGAAGGACACCGTGGAGCAGGAAAAGATCCAGTGCCACTTCAAACAGCAGGGACGGCTGCTGCTGGCGACGTCGACCGCGATGTATGACGCCATGGCCAAGGAATTTGCGCTGCGCGAGAGACATCTGGGCGAGCCTTTCGCCACAGTGAACCGCGAGGAGCAGCGCGAAGAGATTTCGACCGATCGCTTTTTTGGTGGCGTGCGGATCGCCGACCATGCCGGGCTTCATCCGGGACTTTACCACCAGGGCCTGCTCGATGCGGCGCGCGATGCAGGAGTCACCATTTGCGCCTTCACGCCAGTGATGGGCTTTCGAAAGGAGGCTCAAGGCTTCACTGTATTCGTGAAGGGCGCAAAGATTTTAGCACGGGAGTTGATCTTCGCGACCAATGGCTATGGTGGCAAGGAATTCCCGTGGCTCAACCGGCGCATCATGCCGTTTCACGCCTATCAGGCGGTCTCGGCACCGCTGGGCGAAAAACGGGTGAAGTCGCTGCTGCCGGGCGACCGCACTTATATCGACTGGAACTTCAACGTCGATTGGATGCGGGTGGCGCCGGGCGATCCCACGCGCATCATCTTCGGCGGGTTGACGGGCGAGATCGATGCGGACCTGCGCGTAATGGCCGAGAGGCTTCACCAGCGGCTGTTGCGGGTTTTCCCGGATATGGGTGATCTGCAGTTCGACCATGTGTGGACAGGAAAATGTGGCGGCACCTTCGACATTAACCCGAGGATTGGTTGTCATGACGGGGTTCACTACGCCGGCGGCTATTGCTTTGCCGGCGTACCGATGGGGACGCTGTTCGGGAAAAAGATGGCGATGCGCATCTTGGAAAAGCCGGGTGGCGAGAGCGCGTTCGACACGCCGCCGCCGTCGAAGTTCTTCTACCGCGGCAATGCCTGGTTTGTGCCACATGCTCTGAAATGGATGAGCCGGGGGGATCGGTAGAAATCCCCTTCTCCCCTTGCGGGAGAAGGAGCTGAGCGTAGCGAAGCAGATGAAGGGACTCGGGGCTACGCAATCCCTTATCCGTCTTGCGCCTTACGGCGCGATCTACCTTCTCCCGCAAGGGGAGAAGGAAACTATCTCGCCCCAGCCTTCTCCAGCATCTCAACCATTTCCCTATAACCCCGCTGCCTGGCATGGGTGAGCGGGGAGACTCCTTCGCCATCCGCGAGGCTCACGTTCGCACCGACCGCAATCAGTTGCTGCATAATGTCCTGATGCGTGGGGCCGCCGTCGGACAGGATGATGGTTTCGAGCAGCGCGGTCCAGCCCAGCCGGTTAACGTGGTCGATCTCGATTTTCGTCTTCAGCAATTCGCGCACGGTTTCGGGGTGGCCATGGTGCGCCGCCGGAATAAGCGCGTTGCCGCCATAGCGGTTGGTGTCTTTCAGGTCCGCCTTGCCGGTTGCCAGCAGCATGCGGAGAATATCGAGCCTACCTTCGGCGCCGGCGTAAAGGAAAGGCGTGTCGCGGATATTGTCGCGCGCGTTCACGTCTGCACCTGCCTCGACCAGCACGCGGGCGGCATCGACGGCATCGGCGCGGGTTGCCAGCAGCAATGGCGTGCGCTGATCCTTGTCACGCGTGTCGATCTCTGCACCCGATGCGATCAGGGCCTTCACGCGCTCTGCGTCATTGGCCTTCGCAGCCACGTGCAATTCAGTTTCCATTCCATTCTCCTGGGCGAATGCTGGCGATGCGATGATCGCCAGAGATAGCAGCATGGCGCGCCTGCTCAACATGTTCAACGGTTCTCGCGGCGTGCCATGAAGGCAATGCGTTCGAAGAGCATCACATCCTGCTCGTTTTTCAGAAGCGCGCCATGCAGCGGCGGAATTAGCTTGCGAGGGTCGCGTTCGCGCAGAGTCTCGGGCGAGATATCCTCGTTCAGCAGCAGCTTCAGCCAGTCGAGGAGTTCCGACGTCGATGGCTTCTTCTTGAGGCCGGGCACCTCGCGCAATTCAAAGAAGATGTTGAGCGCTTCCGAAACAAGGCGTTTCTTGATGCCCGGGAAATGCACATCCACGATCGACTGCATCGTCTCCGCGTCCGGAAACTTAATGTAATGAAAAAAGCAGCGGCGCAAGAAGGCGTCCGGCAGTTCCTTTTCATTGTTTGACGTGATGATGACGATGGGGCGCTGAGCGGCTTTCACCGTTTCTCCGGTCTCGTAGACGAAGAACTCCATCCGGTCGAGTTCCTGGAGGAGGTCGTTGGGAAATTCGATGTCGGCCTTGTCGATCTCGTCGATCAGCAGCACGGGGCGCCCGCCATGGGCGAAGGCGTTCCACAGCTTGCCGCGGCGGATATAATTGCTGATGTCGTGAACGCGGGAATCGCCCAGCTGCGAATCGCGGAGCCTTGCCACGGCATCGTATTCATAAAGGCCTTGCTGCGCCTTGGTCGTCGACTTCACGTGCCATTCGATGATCGGCACTCCAAGTGACGTCGCGATTTCGCGGGCCAGGACGGTTTTCCCGGTGCCGGGTTCTCCCTTTACAAGAAGCGGCCGCTCCAGCACGATGGCAGCATTCACCGCCATTTTCAGGTCGTCGGTTGCCACGTAGTCGGCAGTTCCTTCAAAGCGCATGGAGAGTCCTTCAGATGCGACTGGAACTGTTTGCCAGATATTCATCCGTTTGTGGCAAATGTCACGAAAACGTCGCCAAATCATGGCGATAGCTTGATCTTGGAAAGCTTTGGAGCTGGCAGCTTCAGCCTATTGTCGAAGCTTCGCGGTGCCGCTATAAGCCCGCGGCACCAGAGGGTTGCATAGAGAGTTCGAGATGGCTGTCGAAGTCGACGAAGACTACAAACCCAGCGACGATGAGCCGTTCATGAATGAACGGCAGAGGGAGTACTTCCGTGCCAAGCTGATCCGCTGGAAGGAAGAAATCCTCAAGGAAAGCAAGGAAACCATCGCGCATCTTCAGGACGAAAACCACGTCCTGCCTGATCTCGCAGACCGTGCGTCTTCCGAAACCGACCGTGCGCTGGAACTGCGTACACGTGACCGCCAGCGCAAGCTGATCTCGAAGATCGAGGCAGCGCTGAAGCGTGTCGAGGACGGCTCATACGGTTATTGCGAGGAAACGGGCGAGCCCATCAGCCTCCGCCGTCTCGATGCCCGTCCCATCGCCACGCTGTCGATCGAGGCGCAGGAACGCCACGAGCGCCGCGAGCGGGTGTACAGGGACGATTGAACACTTTGATGCGGAGACGGATGACCGTCGCCGCGATTTGCCTTGTGAAATTTCGATAGGTTCACTCGGACGCAGTGACGCGGCAATTGGCTCCGTCAACCGAGCCCTTGGAACACCATTTGCGGGCGCCTTCCTCAGCGGCCTTCTTGCTTGGAGCACCCCAAGTGCCGCCGCATGATTCCTGTCCGGTCGCCCTTGATACCGCGAACGCCCTGTGTTTGGGTTTCTTCTGCCACTCCTTGTAGAATTTGATGCAGTTGCGGTTCCAAGAGCTTACTCCGGGCGCGGCCCAGGAATTGTCCGCAATCAAAAGAGTCGATCCGCTTATTAGCGTCAGCACGATAAATGCGTGTTTCATTTTGCCATCCCCTTGATCTGTGTTGGCCCCCGGCTGCCATGTGCACCATAATCTTAAACCGAACGTTAGGAAAGACACTCAGACAAACAGGTCGACCTTCTGGAATGTCCGGACGTCCACCAGGCCGACGTCCGAAATCCGCAGTTCCGGAATGACAACCAGTGCCAGCAGCGAGTGCTGCATATAGGCGTTGTTCAGAGTGCAGCCGCAGGCCTTCATGGCAGCAACCAGCTGATCGGCTTTGGCGGCTACGATTTCGGCCCGCTCATCAGACATCAGCCCGGCGATCGGCAATTCGACGAGCGCCAGTTGCTGGCCCTTGCTGACAACCACGGCACCGCCCCCCACCTTTCTCAGGATGTTTGCCGCCAAAGCCATATCATCGCGGCTGGTGCCGACCACAATCATGTGGTGGCTGTCGTGGGCGACGGTTGAAGCCACGGCACACTCGACATTGTAACCAAAGCCCGACACGAAGGCGTTCACGACACCGCCCGTTGCCTTGTGGCGCTCCACCACCGCGATCTGGCAGACGCCCGATTGCGGATCCGTATCCACGAGGCCGGATGACACCTTGAGGCGTTTCTCCAGGGCCTTTGTTGGCGCCTGATTCTCGATCACGCCGATGACGCGAGCCGTCACCTCATTCGCGCCGTTCGGGGCAGCAATCGCGAAGTCGCCTGCCTTCAGGTTGCGTGCCATGTTGACTGTGTTCTTGGCGGAAGCCGGGTAAGCGAAAGCCGGAATCTCGGAGATGAGCTTGCCATGCTCCGCCATCACGATGCCGCGCGCGATGACGGTTTCGACTGGCAGCGCCACGATGTCGGAGGTCAGGAATAGATCGGCGCGGCGGCCCGGCGTGATTGATCCCAATTCGCGTTCGAGGCCAAAATGCTGTACAGTGTTAAGCGTTGCCATCTGGATGGCGGTGATGGGCTTCAGGCCTTGCGCGATGGCATGGCGGACGACCCGGTTCATGTGACCGTCATTCACCAGCGTGCCCGAATGCGAATCATCCGTACACAGAATGAAATTGCGGGAGTCGAGGCCCGACTCGGTAACGGCCTTGACCTGCTCGGCCACGTCATACCAGGCCGAGCCGAGGCGCAGCATGGCGCGCATGCCCTGGCGCACACGGGCAATGGCATCCCCGGCCCTTGTTCCCTCGTGGTCGTCGGCGGGGCCTCCGGCCGCATAGGCATGGAAGGGCAGGCCGAGGTCGGGCGAGGCATAGTGCCCGCCCACGGTCTTGCCAGCTTTCTGGGTGGCGGCGATTTCGGCCAGCATCTTGGCATCGGCATTCACCACGCCGGGAAAATTCATCATTTCGCCGAGGCCGATGATGTTGGGCCAGCCCATGGCCTCGCGGACTTCGTCCGGCCCCAGTTCAGCGCCGGGGTTTTCGAGGCCGGGGGCACTGGGCACGCAAGACGGCATCTGCACGAACACGTTCACAGGCAGGCTCATTGCCTCGTCGTGCATCAGGCGTACGCCGGGAAGGCCCAGCACATTTGCGATCTCGTGCGGATCGATGAACATGGAGGTGGTACCATGCGGGATGACGGCACGGGCGAACTCGGTGACCGTCACCATGCCGCTTTCCACATGCATGTGGCCGTCGCAGAGGCCCGGCACCAAGTAGCGGCCGCCGGCCTCGATGACCGTCGTTTCAGGCCCGATGGCATGAGAGGCATCAGGCCCCACATAGGCGAAGCGGCCTGCCGTAATGGCAATGTCGACCCCCGCGATGATTTCGCCCGAGTGCACGTTCACCCAGCGGCCCTGGCGGATGACCATGTCGGCCTTGCGGCGGCCCATGGCCGTATCGATCAGCAGAGATGCGGTTTCGGCCCAGCTTTTCAGTCCGGTCATCATATGCTCCATTTGCCGCTCACTATAGGTGAGCGGGCACATGGCGCAATCAGGCGGACATGATGTCCATCGCCTCGTCGAGCAGCGCACGCGACCCCGCGGTAATCACATTGCCGCCTTTCGACATATCACCCCCCGTCCATTCCGCCGCGAAGCCGCCTGCGCCAGTGACGATGGGGAGGAGGGGCGTGATGTCATAGGGCTGGAGGCCGCAATCCATGGCGATATCGATGTGGCCCGCCGCCATCATGCAGAAGAAATAGGCGTCGCCACCGTAGCGGGTGAGCTGAGCCCTGGCCTTCAGAGCCTGAAACCGCCGCTGGTTCTCCTCGCTGCGATAGAGTTCGGGTGCCGTGGTGCCAATCGACGCGCGGCTCAAAGAAACGTTCTTGCGGCTGGCGATGTGGCTGGTTTGCCCTCTGTAGTCATGCCAGGCGCCCTCTGGACTGCCATAGAACATGTCTCCCACCACGGGCTGGTTCATCAGACCCACGGCAGGGCGGCCTTCATAGCTGAGGCCGATCAAGGTGGCCCAGGTGGGCATGCCGCACACGAAGGAGCGGGTGCCGTCCACTGGATCGAGAACCCAGGTGAAGGGCGCGCGCGCTTCCTTGATGCCAAACTCCTCTCCGTGAATACCGTGGTCCGGGTATCGCTCCTCGATCATATTGCGGATGATGCGTTCGCCGGCACGGTCACCCTCGGTGACGGGGTCCCAGACGGGGCCGTCTTTTACGTCAACGGCGGTGTTGCGGCGAAAATAGGGAAGGATTTCCGCGGCTGATGCCTCTGCCAGTGCAATGGCGAAGCGAGTCAGTTCTGCCCAATCCGGAGTCTGCATACGCGTCTGATCCTTGTGCTTCCTATGTCCTAGAAGACCAAACCGACTGTCTCAAGACTTCGTTTATGTTGCATTGCAGCATCGTTTTCGGATTATGCAAATTTTGCATAACTGTATGAGATTCGAATTCCCCCCAGTATTCCCCTTAGTATTCAATTGGATAAAATGAATTAAGTTGCGGCGTGGTGTGCAGTTTTTGACCAGATGTGCAAAATTTTTCCAATCGGGTCTTGAAAGATATGTTTTGCACTGCCAATTACGGGTCGCGAGACAGAGATGTCTCGCGAGCCCTTCCTGGGCGTTTCCTCCCTAGACTTGGGCCGATCACCTTGGTGCATCGGCCCTTTTTTATTATCGGTCTCTTATTCCGCTGCCAGCCGCTTGGGCTTGAAGCTTTCCTCGACGTAATTGAGAAGCTCGCCGATGACCTTGCCCAACATGGTTTTCAGCGGTTTGAAATTCCGGGTTTTCTCAAGTGTCGTCTCATCCAGGTACAGGCTGCGGTTGATCTCAATCTGCAGGGCGTGATGACCCCGATGCGGAGCACCATGACTCTGTGTGATGAAGCCTCCGGCATAGGGCTTGTTGCGGAGCACTTTCAGCCCCTGCGCTTTCAGGCACTCTTCGGTGAAGGCCGAAAGATCCTCGTTGCAGGATGCCCCGAAACGGTCGCCTAACACCACATCCACGGCGCCTGCAGCGGGCGGCACCAAATGTGCGGTGGCGCTGGCGGGCATCGAATGGCAGTCGACCAGCAGCACTTCGCCGGCTTTTGCCATGACTTCATTGGTCAGCGCCGTAAGGGTCCGGTGATAGGGCACATAGACCTGCTCGATGCGGTGGCGCACTTCCGTAAAGTCGATCCGCCCGCGATAGATGTCTTCTCCTTCCGAGACGATGCGCGGAATGGTGCCGAGGCCGCCTGCCACGCGGGGTGAGCCGGTGTTCACATAGCCTGGCAATTCAGAAGAAAACATGCGTGGGTCAAGCTCATAGGGTTCGCGATTGAGATCGATGTAGCTTCGGGGAACCAGAGCACGGAGCATGGGCGCGCCAAAATCGACGCAAGCCATGAAAAGCTCATCTACGTAGCAGTCTTCCGACCTCCGGAGGGCCTGGATGTCAAGCCTGGACTGCCGCAGGAAATGGGCTGGAAAATCCCTGCCGCTATGGGGCGAGTTGAATACGGCAGGAGCCGTCCACTCTGGCGGCGGCAGGATTTCGAATGCCAGGGTTCTATCGGTGTCCGCCATGCTTTCTGTCATCTGATAGAGCCGTTTGCAGGTATCATCCATGAGCCGGGCAACGCTGTCCAGAGTTTCCGAACTTCATAGGCCATTTACCCGCGATGGTTTAAAACGCTAGAAGGGCGCTGTGGCGATCACATTGCGGGCGGTGGAAGACAGTTGGAATATCTATGAAGACGATGGCAAAGATAATACTCGCAGAAGACGATGACGACATGCGGCGCTTCCTGGTGAAAGCGCTGGAAAAGGCCGGCCATGAAGTCACAAGTTTCGGAGAGGGTGCGAGCGCCTTCGAGGAAATCAAGCAGACCACCTTCGATCTGCTGTTGACCGATATCGTCATGCCCGAAATGGACGGCATCGAGCTGGCGAGGCGAGCGTCCGAGCTCGATCCTTCACTCAAGATCATGTTTATCACCGGATTTGCCGCAGTGGCCCTTCACCCCGATTCCAAGGCCCCCAAGGATGCCAAGGTGTTGTCCAAGCCCTTTCATCTCCGCGACCTGGTGGCCGAAGTCGAACGCATGATGGCGGCATAAACCAGTTGCCACGGGAATTGGGGTTGCGCCACCGGGATTCGCCCGCTATAGGGGCTGCACTTGATGTCAGGCGTGGGTGGTTAGCTCAGCGGTAGAGCACTACCTTGACATGGTAGGGGTCACAGGTTCGATCCCTGTACCACCCACCATTCCTATCTAGAGAATTCAGCTAGTTAGGTACAAAGTCTCCCAGCACAAATCCCTTCAGTTCAACGCTGTCACACTCACGTCTCAGCGAGAACTACCGATGGCTAGTTTCAGGCTCAGAGGCAATCGCTGGTAGGTTCAAATCCAAAGCCTGCCAACCGGCCGGTCAGGGCTACGAGAATGCTTATCTCTTTGGTGTTAAATGTCCGGCACGAAGAACTGGCGCGACTATTGCCGCGCCATATGCCGACATCGAGAAACTCATTGCCAAACCAGAGACCATCACCCCAAGCGGAATGCGGCAACAGGCTCATGTCGGCCAGACCCGATGACCGTTGGTATGAGTGGTGAAAGTCCATATTGATTGCGATGTCGAAGGCCACAAGCCAGAGAAGGGCCAGATGGAGCGCGAGGGTTAAGAGGCGCGGACAATTGTCAGTGATCGCAAGACCCGGACTACTGTGCCCCACAGGCTTGTGACGTATTGCTGATAGTCAAAACAGCCATGAAATTGCGATTGCCACACACGTCCAGATAGCCAAGCTGAAGGTAAGTCCAATAACCAGCACCAAGGCAAACTGTGTCAGGCGAAAACCAAACAGCTTCGGCTTTCCTGATGGAACTGTGGCATCCTTTAGTGAATGCGATTGCAAGTTATCACCCATCATACCGCCCCTCCGCGACAATCATGACACGCTGAGCCCAAGAAGCGGCTCTTATGATAAACACTAATGCTGCAAAGCTATGAAAACAGTCAATTTCTTGCCTGAAACCAGTCAGCAATTTCGCGATCAAAGACTGTAATGCTTCGCCTTCCCATTAGCATTGTGCCTGCAACAAGCTCGGCAGGCAACAAGTTTGCGTAGCGAGAACTGGAAATTCTTTTGTTCACAATGGAACACGTTGACGCGGCTGCTGTTGTCAGCCTTTGATGGCAACAAAGTATTTCCCTTTTAAATACGATGACCGTTTGACATGAAAGCAGGGGGTTCTTTCAGCAGGATGGGCTACACCAGATTGGATTGTCTCGCACATGCATAGACACGGAATATAATGTGCGGCCTTGCTGGAGTACTGAATGACCGCGGCGATGTTGCCGCTGCGGTATCCGTGATGATTGAAGCGATCAGACACCGCGGACCTGACGACGGAGGTGTGTGGCTAGACGACGATGCAGGCTTGGCACTCGGACACCGGCGCCTCGCAGTGATCGATACGTCGCCCTCGGGGCATCAGCCAATGTTGTCCAAAGACCAGCGCTTCGTGCTCGTGTTCAACGGCGAGATTTACAATCATCTTGAGCTCCGCAAGGAGCTTTCCGCATCGGCGGATATCCACTGGCGCGGACATTCTGACACTGAAACGCTGCTCGCGGGAATTGCGCGGTGGGGACTGCAGGAGACGCTCCGAAAGGCTGCGGGAATGTTTGCACTCGCGGTATGGGATCGCCGTGAGAAAAGTCTCCAGCTGGCACGCGACCGTCTTGGCGAGAAGCCGCTCTACTATGGATGGGGATGCACCACATTCCTTTTCGGCTCGGAATTAAAGGCATTGAAGGCTCACCCAGATTTCATAGGTCGCCTATGTCCAGTCGCATTGCGCCAGTATTTGCGCTTTGCCTATGTTCCGGCTCCCCGGAGCATCTGGCAGGGCGTCTATAAGCTCGAACCGGGTTGTATCCTGACCATCAAGGGCGAGGTACCTGCCTCGGCGCCGGACCAGCCCATTCGCCCGGGCGAGCGCCATGGCAATCTCTCAATCTCGCGTTATTGGTCCCTGGCCGAAGTTACGGAAAATGGGCACCGGAATCTTATTCACAACGAGCCAGAAGCGATTTGCGCACTCGAGTGCCACCTGACGCGTGCCGTAAAGCGCCAGATGATTTCCGACGTCCCCCTTGGCGCGTTCCTCTCAGGTGGAATTGATTCATCGCTGATCGTTGCGCTGATGCAGGCCAACAGCACTGAACCGGTGCGCACATTCACCATTGGCTTCGAGGAAGCCGACTTCGATGAGTCACGCTATGCCGCTGCTGTGGCGGCCCATCTCGGTACCCGCCATACTGAAATCCGCATATCGCCGGCAGAGGCGAGAGCGGTCATTCCGGATATGCCTCACCTATTCGATGAACCCTTTGCGGATGCGTCTCAGATACCGACCTACCTCGTCTGCCGCGCTGCTCGGCCGCATGTCACGGTTGCGCTGACGGGTGACGCCGGAGATGAACTCTTTGGCGGCTACAAGCGATATCAGCGCGCTCCACAGTTATGGCGACACTTCAATACCATTCCTTTTGGGCTCCGTCGAAATGTGGGAAATGCCATGACGGCGCTGCCACTCGAATGGTGGGACCTGCTGGCACAGATGCCGGGCTTAGGCCGTTCATTTCCTAAAAGTCAGGGCAGTGCCGGCGACAGAATCCATCGGCTGGGAGCACGGCTATCGACTGTACGCAGCATCGATGATCTGTATCGCGATCTCATATCGGCGTGGACGAACCCTCAAGGAATTCTTCGTGATGACGGCGACGCCGCCGATCTTGGGCTACTCTTGGACCCGGTCCCTGCCGCTGGAACGGAACACCCCGCAGCGCGAATGATGTTTCATGATGCCTTGACTTATCTTCCGGATGACATTCTCTGCAAGGTTGACCGGGCCGCAATGGGCGTCAGTCTGGAGACCCGCGCGCCGCTTCTCGATCCGGATGTAATCGCGATTGCCGCACAATTGCCGATGTCGATGAAAATACGCGTTGGAAGTGGCAAGTGGGCTCTACGTCAGGTGTTGTACAAGCACGTTCCGAGAGAACTGATCGACAGGCCTAAATTGGGATTCTACTTACCCCTAGGTCAATGGATAAGAGGCCCCCTAAGAGCGTGGGCGGACTCCCTGCTCGATCCCTATAAACTTGAATCAGAAGGAATTTTTCAGCCAGGTCCGATCAGAGAGATTTGGGAGCAGCATACGGCAGGCCGCCGCGACTGGTCATTTCAGCTCTGGACCATCCTGATGTTCCAAGCATGGGCAGACGTCAACTTGAGAGCGCAACGCTGACTGAAATCGAGCACTAGGCCACTCATTTTCCTAAAGTTAAAGCTATCTAATGCGGCTTCGGGGAACATTCGGAAGCCTCTAGATTTAAGTATCATGCGAAATCGTGACCAGAAACAGGACCGGATGCAGATACTCGGAGTTCCCATCAGTATCTTGGACATGAACTCCGCGATATCTACGATAAATCGCTGGGTTAACTCTGGAGAGACTCATTACGTATGCGCTACCGATGTCCACAGCATCATGCAGGCACAACATAATCCGCAGCACATGGCTGCACTGGCAAGTGCTGGCATGATAATACCAGATGGCACTCCTCTGATCTGGGTATCACGAGCCCGAGGCCAGAAAGACATGCACCGTGTCTGTGGTCCTGACCTCATGTGGAATTTGTCGCGCTTTGGTACTGACAGAGGTTGGCGTCATTACTTCTACGGAGGGGCCGAGCATGTCGCAGAAACTGTTGCGCGGAACTTCGAATCCAAATTTCAGGGGTTTAAAATCGCTGGAACATATTCTCCTCCTTTTCACCAGCTTTCCCCCAGCCAACGTCAATGTGTGATCGATAATATCAACTCATCGAATCCCCACATCGTTTGGGTCGGACTTGGATGTCCAAAGCAGGAAATCTGGATGCTGGAGAACGCTTCGTACCTCAAAGGCGCAGTTGTAATTGGCGTGGGGGCGGCATTCGACTTCCATGCGAACAGAATTCCGCGAGCTCCACCATGGATGCGTTCCAACGGATTGGAATGGCTTCATCGACTCTTTCAGGAGCCTGCGCGTCTATGGCGCCGGTACCTGATTATGGGCCCCCAGTTTATCCTCCGTTCAGCCGCTGAGACGTGGCGCATACGCCGGGCTGAAGCAAAGACATGAACCACATCGACAAGATCAGGAAGAACGCAACAGCTGTTTCCACAAGTCCGGGCCGACGTGAAAATGTCTCGTTTGGCAGCCTATTTTTGCTGATTTTCAGAAACCTGGTGCCAATTATTACATCCATACTGAGCTTTGTCGTGATCGGTGCGGTCTATTACTTTTTGGCAACGCCAACCTACCGAGCGCAGGCACAGCTTCTGCTTGATCCCAAACTTCCGCAAGTATTCCGTGAAGCCAATGATCTAGGGATGACGATTGATACGGGGCAGATCGAGACGCATATGGTTGCCCTGAAATCTCGCTCGATTGCGGAAAATGTCGTCCGCAATCTTACACTGTGGAAATATCCAGAGTTTCAGGCTTCACGATCCTTGGCTTTCGGATGGATTTCGGACATGGGCCAATCCAACGCTACTTCTGCTGAGGATCCGCAACGCAATGCCATAGATCAATACTTAAGAAAATTGTCGGTTGAACGTGAGGGCATATCGCAGGTCATCAATATAAAGTTCACGTCTCAAGACCGTAGCCTGGCCGCGGAAGTCGTGAACGAAACAACGCGGGCTTATATACAGAATATTGTCGATGTACGGGCTGATGCGGCCCGTGCTGCGAGCGAATGGCTGGAAGAACGCCTCCAGCAGTTGCGATTGCAGATGAATGCGGCCGCAAAGCGCACGCAGAACTTCAGGGCGAATGCAGAATCAGCAACGCTTGAAGAGTTGCAATTGAGCGCGGAAACCTACCGAAAAGTATATCAGGACTTCTACAGCGCGTTTACAGAAGCTGTGCAGCGAGAGTCCTATCCTGTGTCTACAATCAGGGTCATCTCCGAGGCAACACCGCCCTTGCGCCAAACATTTCCAAACCTGTGGCAGACGATTGGTATCGCAATCGTTGCCGGAGGTGCCCTTGGATTACTAGTTGCGATTCTTCGCGAAAGTGCCCGCCTTCGTAGGAATAATCTTCGGTCAGAAACAGTTCTGGACGTCCGTGAAGGTGTTTGATGGAGCCAGTTGCCAAATCTGATCGCGCCAACCTTCGCGTGTTAATTGCCACACCATACGGTGAAGATGGCATGGGTGGGATCGATCGGCTTAACGATGCCATTATCGCTGGAGTCAACAATAAACCCGGGATGCAGATCACGTGCAGCCGCCTTGTTACCCGCGGCAAGGGCAGTTTGTTTGCAGCACAGGCGGTGTTTGCTGCAGCGCTTGCGCGATTTGCTGCGAGTGCGGCTCTTGGCGGCGTCGATCTGCTCCACATCCACCTGTCGGTGCGCGGAAGCAGTTATCGAAAAGCGGTGCTGGCCAAAATGGCTAGAATGCTGAAAGTGCCTTATGTTGTGCATCTTCATGGTACCGATTACCGCGAGTTCTGGAATGCGGCGCCAGCGCCGTTAAGAGTAGAAATCTGCCGTATGTTTGCTCTTAGCGAGGGCGTCATCGTGTTGGGAAAATTTTGGGCAACAGTCATCCGCGACATTGAACCTTTATCAGCACCGAAGATTGTTGTTCTTCCAAACGCCACAGCTACCACAGGATTTCAACGTGTTAGGAGCCACGCCAACGATCCTGTCAGGATCACCTTCCTCGGCCAACTTGGCAGACGCAAAGGAACCCCTGATTTGCTCGATGCATTAGCAAAGCTTAACGTTACTCCGAACTGGGTCGCAACGATTGCCGGTGACGGAGCGATCGCCGAGGCAAGGGCGCAAATCAAGGCACTGGGTATTGGCGACAAAGTGAAACTTTCGGGTTGGCTTACTACGCAGGCGCGAACGCCACTCCTTGAGCAAACCGACATACTCGTGCTGCCTTCCTATGCTGAAAACTTGCCAATGGTGCTGCTCGAGGCCTTCGCATATGGCATACCAACGGTAACAACGCCTGTGGGCGCAATCCCAGAAGTTGTGACCTCCAACCATAATGGCATTCTGGTCCAGCCAGGAAATATCGAAGCGCTATCGCAAGCTATTCAGTCGCTGGTTGACGATCCTGCTCTCCGCCAGAGACTTGGTGAGGCGGCCCGAGTTGACCACGCGAGGAATTTCGAGATTGGCCGATACCTTACCAGGCTGTCACAGGTGTGGCAGGGCGCCAGTGACAGGCATGAGCCGAAGGGGGCGAAGCCAAATGCAAATCTTTGAGCAGTACAGTGCAGAGATCAATGAACTTGAAACTTATATAAGCAAGGAGGCCGTGGGAAAGCAGTCTCTCAGGATCCTCGAAGCCGGATGCGGTCGCGAGTGGCATCTCCGTCCGAAGGGTGTTCGGATTGAACTCACGGGTCTCGACCTAGACAGGAGCGCGCTTGAGTTCCGCAAGAATGTCATGAAGGATTTGGATGAAGCGATTGTTGGCGACCTCCGTACGGCTCCGCTTCCAAGCGAGACTTTCGACATCGTGTATAGTTCTTTCGTGCTGGAGCACATTGACGGAGCAGAGCGGGCTCTCGACAACATGGTTCAGGCCTTGAAACCTGAGGGCTTGTTGATCGTCCGCGTTCCGGATCTCCACGGTGCCCAGACATTCTTGGCGAGAAGACTTCCACACTTTGCTGCAATCGCATATTATCGTTATGCGTGGAACATCAAGAAGGCTGGACAACCTGGCTTTGCGCCCTATCCAACACATTATGACCGTGTCATCTCTGCGCCCGGATTCCATGACTATTGTCAGCGAAACGGTTTGACGGTCATCGCGCAGTTTGGAGTTGGCTCCTACACTAAGCGTGGATTGGGCCTGTTAAGTTGGTTCACGCCTATTGCCGCCCGTCTTGTGTCTATCGCGACCCTTGGCAAAGTGCACGACCGCTATGTCGATCTTACTTTCATCGTCCGCAAGAGTGGAAAACATGACACCGGGCAGTGGCCGCAAACGGCCAGGTGAAGCGAAACGTGGAAAACATATGACAGTGAGCACGAGCCCATTGATCAGCGTGGTGAGTCCATTCTACAACAGGGCGCACCATCTGCCTGCGCTGTTGGCGACTCTCGAGGCGCAGACTTTTAGAGATTTCGAACTCGTCATATCGGATGACGGATCCACCGATGAGCTAGTCGATGCGGTGGAAAGATCAAGGACAAGCTTTCCGACGAGCTGCGTGCGGCATCAAGTGAATAGAGGTGCCGCAGCCGCCCGCAATACGGGCATGGATGTTGCGCGCGGCCGTTACATAGCATTGCTGGATTCCGATGATGGATGGCGCCCTGACAAATTGCAGAAGCAACTGCAGCACGTCACATCTCACCAAGAGGCCAGTAGACTCGTCAGTCTGACGCGTCAGATCGTGATTGGTGCGTCGACTTACCTGGCACCCAACAAAACAATGAACCTGGCTGACGAAGTTGGATCCTACTTGTTTCTTTCGGGTGGTGTCATTCAGTCGAGCATGATGTTCTTGAGACGAGACTTAGCGACATCCGTACGGTTTGATAATGAGTCCAAGGGCCATGATGACTGGTCATTCGCGCTCCGGCTGCAAGCGGCTGGAGCTCGTTTCGAAATGCTTAATGAGCCCCTCACGATCTATAACGATAATACCGGGGGTGCCCGCCGCTCGCCATCCTACTCTGCAACCCGGTTGCAATGGCTCGCTGAACGCAAGCAAAACCTTGGTAACAAAGCCTATTGGGCCGCAGTTGCGGCCGTTGCATCCCGCCTGGAAGATAATGCAGAGATCAAGCCGCTGCGGCTGATTGCGAACGCTTGCGGAAGAGGCGCGATAAGTCCATGGCGCGCGGCGTATTATGCGCTCTCGTGGGCCATGCCGTCGATACGTTCAATTGCTGTTGGCGCTCGAAAAGTTGCTGCAGGCCGCGAACTTGCCAGACTTAGCTGTTCTGGCAATCAGCAGCCAGATGAAGTGGCTGGACGTAGAAATGAGTGAGCGTTCGTCAATCTCCAGTATCATGCGTTCTCTTCCTTGGCCTGTGGCCGAATCGGTCGCAGGACTGATAACGGGAGCAATCACCGTCTTTGTAATTGCGCGGTTAATCGGTGCTGAGGAATTTGGGCGCGGTGCGATAGCGCTGGGTGTAGTACTGATCATGGTGGTTGGCGTGAACAGTCTCGTCCATGACGCGCTTGTTCGCATGCCGAACATGGAACAGGAAGATCTTGATGTCGGATTTTCCGCGTCTCTCGCACTTGCTCTTGTTTTCGTAGTCCTAACCTTCGTCGCCGCACCACTCATTGGAAGTATGTATGCCGACGAGAGATTGTCCACTCTCATTCTCAGCTTTACACCTCTGCTTCCGCTGGCGGCGCTATCGGAAACTCTAATCGCAGCACGCCGCCGTGCACTCGATTTCAGGCACGTGGCGAAAAGCCAAATTATAGGCCGGGTCCTTGGCGGTGCCTTGGGAATTACGGCGGCCGTGCAAGGCGGAGGAGCCTGGAGTCTCGTTCTGCAATACCTGGGAATCGCAACTTACACCGCCGTTGCCATGCTTCTCACTGCAAACCGGCCGCCGAGACTGAGTATATCCTGGCCACGTTTGGCGCCAATGCTGGCATTCTGTGGTCCGATCATTGCAAGCCAGCTGCTGAGCCAGGGCATTGGGCGGGCCATCCTTTTCGCGATGGGGCATTGGCACGGTTTAGCATTTGCCGGCTACTGGAGCGCCGCAACCCGAATTTCAGAAAATATGTTCGGTGGAATTATGCAAGCAGCTTATAATGTCGGTCTCGCACATTTCTCAGTGGAGCAGAACACTCGCGAAGGACTGTTGAAAAGTCTGCATGAGGCACAGGCGGTCACGGCGATCATTTCGATACCCCTTCTTGCCTCACTTGCTGCGGCATCAACTCCGCTGACTCTGCTGTTGCTGGGTGACAAATGGGCACCTGTGTCGTTGCTGATGCTGGGGCCAATTGCAGTTTCATTCCTCAGCATTCGAAGGATGTTTCCGACGACAATGCTGCGAGCAACCGGAAGGTCAGGGATATCGCTCATAGCCACGGTTGTCGAAGGCGTGACGATTTTCGCTATGCTGGCGATTTATGGCGCAAGTTCGCCTTTTGCATTCAATATTGCCTATCCTTTCGGAATTATGGTCGGCAGCATCCCGATCTTCTGGCTGCTTGCCGAGGAATTCAAGGCGTCAAGCAACGAACAACTGCTATTGTTTGGCAGAGATCTCGCGGTGGGTCTGCTTGCATTCTTTGCAGGTCTGCTCACTGTCAAGCAACTCGGGCACGAGTCCTACCTCCTCCAGTTGACAATGGGGGGGGGCGTGGCGTTTCTTATTGCAGGTGTCTTGTTGGTAACTATGAATGCGAGACTGTTAATGAAGCTGCTGGGGAAGATGGAGAGTATGACATCGAAACCGGAAACTCTTTCAGCTGTTTTCCCAGCAGCGGCAGCACACGACTCCAAGTCTGCAGCAGCGGTCAACACAAAACATAGAGGGCGCGGCAAGGCGAGATTTCGGGCAACAGGCGCGCGTATATTCAGACAGGTCGACGCCATGCTTCCCAGAGCGCGAATGATTGACAGCAACATACGCAGGCTCGTCTATTTCAAAGCTCATGGACGTTGGCCCTTACGACCTTCGGATATGCAAGCGACGTTCAACGATTTCGTTTTTCAAAAGATGTCTCATGATTCATGGAGCTTGCTGGAGCGGGTATGTATTGACAAGCAGTTTGCGAAGCTCATGGCCAGAGCGTTGTGTCCTGATGTTCTCACGGCACGGACAGAGGATGTCCTCTTACTGTCCAAATTTAATGCAATGGAAGGCTTAATCAGCTGTCTTCGACGTTTTACAGAACGAAGCCTTGTCGCAAAGTCCACACACGGGTCCGGCGCGGTGTTGTTCATGCGGAGTTGCGTAAGTGACAGTGAGTTGGAAGCGTTCTGCATTGCGGGATCTCAGAGCTACTATCATTCATCGCGTGAAAGCCAGTACAAGTGCCTTGAGCACAAGATAATTATCGAGGAGGACCTGTCTTCTGGAAATCACCCTCTGACGGATTACAAGTTCTTTTGCGCGTCTGGTCAGGTGTTATTCTGCCAGATCGATGTGGGGCGATTTGTCGACCATCGACGTATGCTGGTAACACCTTCGTTTGATAAGATTGACGTGAACTATACTTATGCTGCACCAGACGTTCCACCACGTAGGCCAACGAACTTTGCCGCCATGCTTGTAGTTGCACAGCAACTCTCGGCTCCCTTCGACTTTGTACGCGTCGATCTGTACTCTATAGGAGAAAAAGTGTACTTTGGAGAGTTTACTTTTGCGCCCGAGGGCGGTGCTGGCAGATTATCGGACGAGACGTTCGGTATCTGGGTGATGGGCCAGATTCGACAGAGGAAAACTTTGATGGAGGACACTGCTTATGACCGTGCTTGGCGCCGAAATGCGTGGTGTTAACTTACTACCGGGCGTGACCCGGCGCGGAGTATTGACCGGTGCCATAGCCTGGGCGGGTCTCCCAACTGCCATGGTGTCGCGCGCCCAAAGTCAGTCGCAGCGGAGATCGTTTTTCGTGTCGCCCAGCGGCAATGACAACAATACCGGTTCCAGGGGTGATCCTTTTGCGACAATTGGGCGTGTTTTCCAAGCTATCAGCGATCTGGGAGCAGGGGACAGGATTGTGGTGATGCCGGGCGTCTATCAGGAGGCTGTGGTTGTCAGCGCAGGCGGAGACCAATCGGGCGACCTCAGAATCATCTCTCAAAAGCCCCATCAAGCCCAGATCAGAACTCCAGCCAATACCTATAGCGCCGTCAACATCATTCGAAATTATGTGACGTTCGAAGGATTCGACGTTCAGGGTGCCGGAACAGGACACGGCATTGAGGCAACGTTCCTTGATGGCAACAACAAGAACAATGGCCCCCATCATATCACGATCAGGAACAACATCTCGCATGACAACGCCGGAAGCGGCATCAGTTTGTCCTATGGCGATTTCTATACAATAGAAAATAACGTCTGTTTCAATAATTGTGCGACCAATGAGTATCAAGGCAGCGGAATATCGGTCTATGCGGCGCGTGCGGTAGATGGTGTGGACGGTATCCGAATTATTGTCAGGGCTAACGCAAGTTTCGACAACATGGCAATCAAATTGCCCGGCGACGTGGCCCACTCGGATGCCAACGGCATCATTATTGATGATTTGAGAAACACACAGATGGGACATCCAGCCGGTTCCTACAAATATCAGACTCTGGTGGAGAACAATGTTTGCTTTCGGAACGGTGGAAAAGGCGTTCACATCTTCATTAGCGAAAATGTGATCGTTCGCAACAATACGTGTTGTTACAACAACCGTGACCCGAAAAATCCCGCGACCTGGAGAGGCGATCTTAGCAATGTTGATTCCAACAACTGCTTGTGGGTGAATAACATCGGCGTCGCGGATACGCAGGTCAATTCGTTCAACACCGCAATTCTGGATGCGGCTTCAAAGGGCTCCCGAAATCAAAACGTCTCGTGGGTGACAAACCTCACATATTCCGGTCTGGTAGGTAACCCATCAATAAACCAGGATCCAGGCAACCCGACACTAGTTGCCGGTGCACCATATCGCAATTTGTTTGGCAAAGACCCGGGATTCACCAAGGGCGCGCTGGGGGAGCCGATTCCGGTATTTCGCT
>JBKJQU010000143.1:0-14105 GCA_046594995.1 Aestuariivirga sp. | reverse complement strand
GCGCCCGTCATGAGTCAGGGCGACCGTGTCCGCTCCTTCATGCGCGATTACAAGGGTGATGGCTGCATCTTTGCACAGGCGGGCGATGTCGATGCGGCGCGGCCAAGTTTCAGCGGGCTCGGCGGACAAAGCGGCGCGGTGGAGGATTTTGCTGCGGCGTTCCGGCAGGCCGTCGGCATCGAGCCTGAACTGGCGCTTCGCTCTGTCATGGATGCACAGTGCCCCGCGGTCGATTTCATCAGCGCCATTGCCGGCGGCGAACGGCAGAATTTGGAAGTGGTGCTGGACCAGGATGTCGTTCAGGACGGCGGAATGTTGATCGGAAGGCTTGAAGGCCGTGTGCAGGGCGAGATCATGCTTCTGCTGGTTGACGATGATGGCGCTGTGCGCGACATCACCTCCGAATTCCATGTGTTGCCCACTGGCAATTTCTTCGGTGTCGGGGTTTCGCTGCGGGGTGAGGGGCGGGGCCGCAATCAGCTAGTTCTGGCCTTGGCCTCCGTCGAGCCGCTTGGCATCACAGTAACCCGAAAACCCGGCGAGGCCGCCACCCTGTTCCGGAATCTTGCGGGCAAGATCGCGGCGGATGGCCTGGCCGTGAGGACTGCCTATGCCGCATTCCGTGTCCGGTAGTGCGCTCCCTGCGGCCTCCATCCAGAACTATGGACTCGTGATATTCGACGGTGGCAGGTGGATGAGCTAAAGGGCATCATGACCAGACTATCAATTGCGAATCTGACTGAGATTTCAAAGCGCGCTTCCGTGCCGAAGTACCGCCGCGAAGACCTGAAGCCGGGCATCGTCCATATCGGGGTCGGAAATTTTCACCGCGCGCATCTGGGTGTCTATCTCGATGACCTGTTCAATCTGGGGCTTGATCACGGCTGGGCATTGATTGGCGCAGGCGTGATGCCGGGCGACGAAGTGATGCGCACGAAGCTTGCAGCGCAGGACTACCTCAGCACCATCGTCGAGCAGGACAATGACCTGAGCAGCGCGCGCGTCACCGCGGCCATGATCGACTTTGTATCACCCACCGACCACGCCGCGTTGATCACCAGACTAGCCGATCCCTCGACCCGCATCGTGTCGCTTACCGTCACCGAAGGCGGCTACATGATCGATCCGGCAACGCAGAAGTTCGATCCAGATCACCCATCCATGGTGAAGGATGCGGCCAATCCCCAATCGCCCTCCAGCGCCTTCGGCCTCATCCTGCGCGGCCTCTTGTTGAGGCGCGAGAAAGGCATTCCTCCCTTTACCGTCATGTCCTGCGATAACGTGCCCCACAACGGCGTGGTCACACGCAATGCGGTTGCGGGCCTGGCCCGGCTCATTGACCCGCAACTTGCGGATTGGGTTGCGGCCAACGTCGCCTTCCCGAATGCGATGGTGGACCGCATCACGCCTGCGACGTCAGACCGCGAGCGCAACATGACGTCCGAGATGTTCGGCATCGAGGATGAGTGGCCGGTGTTCTGCGAGGAATTCAAGCAATGGGTGGTGGAGGACAAGTTTCCCATGGGCCGCCCTGCGCTTGAAAAAGTCGGCGTGCAGTTCGTGCCCGATGTGACGCCCTACGAGCACATGAAAATCCGCATTCTCAATGGCGGCCATGCCATCATAGCCTATCCGGGCGGTTTGCTTGATGTGCATTTCGTGCACGAGGCGATGGAGCATCCGCTGATTCGCGCCTTTCTCGAAAAGGTGGAGAACGACGAGATCATACCCACCGTTCCGCCGGTGCCCGAAACGGATTTGCAAGACTACTACAAGCTCATCGTGCGCCGTTTCTCCAATCCGAAGATCGGCGACACCATCCGCCGTCTCTGCCTCGATGGATCGAACCGCCAGCCGAAGTTCATCGTGCCGCCCATTTTGGACAGGCTGAAGGCAGGGCAAGGCATTCAGGGCCTGGCCCTCGAATCCGCGCTCTGGTGCCGCTATTGCTTTGGCACCACGGAAAGCGGCACGGTGATCGAACCGAACGATCCGAACTGGGCAAAGCTGCAACAGGTGGCCAAAGCCGCGAAAGACAATCCGCAAGCTTGGCTCGCGATGCATGAGATCTATGGCGATCTCGACAGGTCGCCGGTATTCGCAAAGGCATTCGCGGACGCCTTGCGCCACCTGTGGGACAGGGGAACGGCCGCGGCAATCGGGGCATATCTCGGCAAGTGAGCCACCCCCTGTCCGTCATCCCCCCATCCCGCTCTCCGTTATTGCTACACCCCTCTGTCCACCTTCCCGTGCTCCCCTCTAACCGTCATCCCCTACTACCCTACTACCCTCCAACCGTCATCCCCTCCTTTCCTCTATCCGTCATCCCGGCGAAGGCCGGGACCCCGCTTTCTTCCGTCCGCGAAACACGGTCCTGAAAATATTCCTTGACTTCTCCCCCAATATAGGAATACATACCAGTCAACCAAACCGGAAAGGAGGGGACAATGTGCACAGCGTCTCATATTGCCCGGTTCGGTCAGCAGCGCCTGCGGGGCAAGGGAATGACAGCACCCTTGCAACCCGGGAGCTTCGGTCAGAACCCTTGGGTACTACGGCCTGAGCGCCTTCGATGGCTAGCGCAAGCAAAGAGTCTGGCCCCGGCACAAATCGCTGCGTCTCCATCCGTGGCATCAGCCCATCACATCACCCATCTTCCGACGGCCGCAAGGGCTGGAGCCATGGCGGGGGCATCCCCTCCATTTCTTCCTCCTCACCGCTGCCGCGACGGGCCGTCCGGATGTTCAGAACATCGCCTCGTCAAGTTCCATGATGCTTGCGGCTCCAGCCGTGATCATCGCGTGGAGCGCCGCCGTCTGCGGCAGGATACGCTGCATGTAGAAGCGCGCGGTGACAAGCTTGGCGCGGTGGAAACCGTCATTGCTTTTCGGCAACGACACCAATGCGGTTCTGGTCCACAGAAAGGCCAGCGCATTCAGCGCGAAGAGGCGCAGGTAGTCATTTGCCGCAGCGCCGATCTCCTCGGGGTGGGAGGCGGCGCGTTGTTTCAGAAGCAGCGTGGCGTCATCGAGCAGGTCATGGGCCGCAGCGAGTGGTGCGAGGAATTCCTCCAGCGGGCCATCATCGTCATTGGCCTCGATGAAGTCGGCCACGGGGCGGGCATAGGCCTCGAACAGATCGAGGTGCAGCACCTTGCGGCCCAGCAAGTCCATCGCCTGCACGCCGTTGGTGCCTTCATAGATTTGGGTGATGCGCACGTCGCGCACATGCTGCTCCTGACCGTTGGAGCGGATGAAGCCATGGCCGCCCAGCACCTGAACACCGAGATTCGCGACCTCGCTTCCGGTATCGGTGAGGAAGGCCTTCACCACGGGCGTCATCAGCGCCACGACGTCATCGGCGCGTTTCCGTTCGGCGGGATCAGCCGAGTGTTCCGAGACATCGAGCGCCTGCGCCGTCCACAGCGCCAGCATGCGGCAGCCCTCGACCAGCGCCTTCTGTGTCAGCAGCATGCGGCGCACGTCGGGGTGAACGATGATCGGATCGGCAGGCTTTCCGGGATTCCTCTGCCCGGTTGGCGAACGTCCCTGCAGGCGTTCGCGCGCATAGGCCACCGCGTTCTGGTGGGACGCTTCGGCAATACCGAGGCCATGGATGCCCACTGCGATGCGCTCGGTGTTCATCATGGCGAACATCGCCTTGAGGCCCTGATTGGGTTCGCCCACGAGCCAGCCTTTCGCGTCATCGAAATTCATCACGCAGGTGGGGCAGCCGTGAATGCCCATCTTGTGCTCGATTGCACCACAGGAGACGGAGTTGCGCTCGCCCAATGTGCCATCTTCATTGACCAGAACCTTCGGCACGACAAACAGGCTGATGCCCTTCGTGCCCTTCGGTGCATCGGGCAGGCGTGCGAGCACGAGGTAGATGATGTTGGGGGTGAGGTCATGCTCGCCCGCGGAGATGAAGATCTTGGTGCCGGTCAGCGCGTAGCTTCCGTATCGTTGCGCCACGGCCTGCGTCTTCAGAAGCCCAAGATCGGTGCCGCAATGGGCTTCGGTGAGGCACATGGAGCCCGCCCATTCGCCACTCGCAAGCTTCGGCGCATAGAGCGCCTTCTGCCCGTCATCGCCGTGCCGGGAGATCGCCACATAGGCACCGCGCGTCAACCCCGGAAACAGGCCGAAGGACAGGCAGGCGGCATTCAGCATCTCCTCGAAGAGGAAGTTCACCATATGCGGCATGCCCTGACCGCCATGTCCGGGATCGCAGGTGAGTGCGGGCCAGCCACCCTCGACGAGGGCGCGGTAGGCAGCATGAAATCCTTGCGGCACGGTGACGGTGCCATTCTCGAAACCCGCACCTTCCTCGTCCGCACTCCGGTTCAGCGGAAAGATGATTTCAGATGCAAATCGCCCCGCCTGTTCGAGAACCGCCTCGATCACATCGCGCGAGAATGTCTCAAAGCCGGGAAGCCTGGTGTGCCCCTCGAAATCGAGCACATCGTAAAGACAGAAGAGATGATCGCGAAGCGGTGCTGTATAACTGGGCATGGAGCCAGTATCAGCACTCCACCACGTTCACCGCAAGTCCGCCGGTCGATGTTTCCTTATACCTTTCATTCATGTCGAGCCCCGTCTGGCGCATGGTCTCGACGCAAGTGTCGAGGGGTACGAAATGCGTGCCATCGCCACGGAGAGCGAGTGACGCGGCGGTGACGGCCTTCACCGCGCCAAAGGCATTGCGCTCGATACAGGGGATTTGCACGAGACCTCCGACAGGATCACACGTCATGCCAAGGTGATGCTCGAGCGCGATCTCGGCCGCATTCTCCACCTGCTCGTTGGTGCCGCCCAGTGCGGCGCAGAGGCCAGCCGCCGCCATGGCGGAGGCCGAACCCACTTCGCCCTGGCAGCCCACTTCGGCGCCCGAGATCGAGGCATTGTGCTTGATCAAGCCACCGATCGCTGCAGCGCCCAGAAGGAAGACACGGATCCCCGCCGTATCGGCGCCGAGGCAATGATCGAGATAGTAGCGGATAGTGGCGGGAATGACGCCCGCCGCGCCATTGGTAGGCGCGGTGACGACCTTGCCGCCCGCCGCGTTCTCCTCGTTCACCGCCATGGCATAGACCGAGAGCCAGTCCATCACGCGGTGCGGCTGGATGGCGTTGTTGCCCTGCTCGTCTTTAAGCTTCTGGTGTATCTCGGCGGCGCGGCGCTTCACCTTGAGGCCTCCCGGCAGAATGCCGCTCAAGCTCAGGCCACGGTTCATGCAATCGCGCATGGCGGCCCAGATGCGGTCGAGACTGGCATCGAGCTGATCGTCCGGCTGCGTAACCGTCTCGTTAGCGCGTTTCATCGCGGCGATGGTAAGGCCCGAGGCGCGGCCCATCTGCAGCATCTCGTTGGCGGTACGGAAAGGATAGGGCACATCAGGAGCCGGTGTGGCCGTCTTGTCCGCCGACATGGAGGCGAGGCGCTCGGCTTCCGTCTGGACGAAGCCGCCACCGATCGAGAAATAGGTTTCCGACAGCAGCGTGTTGTTGTCATCGTCCAGGATACGGAAGACCATGCCATTGGCATGGCCCTTGAGTGCCGGGCCATAGTCGAAGATCACGTCGCGGGCGGGCGTGAAGCCCACATTGTGACCAAGCCCAAGTTCAATCGCGCCCTGTTGCGCCATGGTCTGAATCACATGTTCTACCCGGTCGGGATCCATGCTGTCAGGCCGCTCTCCGGCAAGCCCCAGGATCACGGCACGGTCCGTACCGTGGCCCTTGCCAGTGAAGGCGAGCGAGCCATGCAGCGTGACGGTAAGGCGCCCGGTGTGCGGCAACGAGGCCAATGCCGCCTTCTCGAGAAAGCGTGCCGCAGCCACCATTGGCCCCACAGTATGAGAGCTCGACGGGCCAATGCCAATTTTGAAGATATTGAATACGGAAAGGAACATCGGCGCCTTCAATCATGTCCTGTTGGGCCGAGCATACTCCAGTTGGCCGCATTTTCGATTGGAAATGTCATGGCGTGCTTCTGGCGGCATGAGGCTTTTGCAGTTCACTTGGCCGCGCGCCCATGCTGATGTCAGGAACAGAAAGCGGGGCAATCCTGCAGTCAGGGGAATTCAGGAATCATGCTCGCCGTCCTCTTTGGCATAACCGCGGCACTGTGCTGGTCGCTCCACGACATTTTGGCGCGCGTCAATGCGGCCCGCATCGGCGCTTTCCGCATGGCAGCCTATGTCATGGTGTCCGGCGGCATCCTGCTGACCTTCTACATTCTCTATGACGGCACGATCTGGTCAGCCTCGTGGGCAGGAATCGGCGAAGGCTTCCTCTTGGGGCTGGCCTATGGCTTTGGCGTCGGCGGGCTGTTCAAGGCTTTCAGCCTGGGGCCCATCTCGCTCGTTGGTCCCATTACCGCTGGCTACCCGGTGCTGGCCGTGCTGTGGAGTGTCGCCAATGGGCTGGAGCCAAGCTGGCTGCAATGGTCATGCGTCGCGGCAACACTCGTGGGCGCCGTCATCGTGGCACGTTCAGGAACGGCGGATGGCGGCATCAATGCGGTGGAGCCTGGCAAGATGCCGACACTGCTCCTGTTCGCCGCCATGGCGGTGCTGGGCTATTCCTCATCCATCATCCTGGGTCAGAACGCGGCTGTATCGGTGGGGGCCATCGAGGCCACATGGCTATCGCGGCTAACGGCACTTTTCACCATCGCGCCCTTCATGCTGAGCGAAGCCAAGACCGCTCCGCTGAAGTCCAGTCACTGGATTGCCATCTTCGCGATGGGCGGTCTCGATGTCCTGGGGGTGATTGCGGTCAATGTCTCCGGACTGTTTCCGGGAAAGGAATTCGCGGCCATCGGGATATCGGCCTATGGGGCGCTCGCCGTCATGCTGGCCATGGTCTTCCTGAAGGAGAAGGTCTCGGCCGGGCAGTGGGTGGGCATCGTGATCATCGTTGGCGCGGTCGGCACGATGTCGATGAGCCAATAGGCTTTGCCTCGCCAACAGGCTTTCAGGTCCGGACCTCAGAATGTCCTTAAATAAATCAGGTGAATTGATTTATTGCTGTTCATGCGTTGCGTCACGCCTAGCGGTTCTCCTATAAGCTCGTTTCTGCAGTTTGGGACGGAAAGTAGCGACAGATGAACAAGCCAGCGCCGCGCGGAGCTTCACCGGAGGAAATCCGCGCCCAGATCATCGAGAAGCTCGCCTATTCGATCGGCAAGGACCCGGCGGTCGCCAAGCGGCACGACTGGCTGAACGCCACGGTCCTGGCGCTGCGCGACCGCATCATCGACCGCTGGATGGAATCGACCAGGCGCGCCTACCAGATGAAATCGAAGCGCGTCTATTACCTCTCGCTCGAATTTCTCATCGGCCGCTTGCTGCGCGATGCGCTGACCAATCTCGAATTGAGCGGCGCCTTCAACAAGGCCCTTCAGGACCTCAACGTCGATTTCGACCTCGTGCAGGCACTGGAACCTGACGCTGCTCTGGGCAATGGCGGGCTTGGCCGTCTCGCCGCCTGCTTCATGGAAAGCATGGCCAGCCTCGACATTCCGGCCTACGGCTATGGCATCCGCTACAATCACGGCCTGTTCCGCCAGAAAATCGTCGACGGCTGGCAGGTGGAACTGCCCGAAAACTGGCTGGAACACGGCAATCCGTGGGAATTCCCACGCCGCGAAGCCGCCTATGAGATCGGTTTCGGCGGACAGGTGGTGCCCGGCCTCGAAACCGGCAACAAGCAGCAGCGGCGCTGGAAGCCGGGCGAAAAGCTGCTGGCCTCGGCTTTCGATACGCCCATCGTCGGTTGGCGGGGAAAACGCGTTAACACCTTGCGGCTGTGGAAAGCCCGCGCCATCGACCCCATCCGCCTCGATGCCTTCAACAGCGGCGACTACGTCGGGGCGCTCGGCGAGAGCAACAAGGCCGAAATCATCACCCGCGTACTATATCCGTCGGACTCGACACCGGCAGGACAGGAACTGCGCCTGAGGCAGGAGTATTTTTTCACCTCCGCCTCGCTGCAGGACATCATCCGCCGCCACATGCAGCAATATGACGAGGTGCGCTCGCTGGCCGACAAGGTTGCGATCCAGCTCAACGACACACATCCCGCCGTCGCCGTTGCCGAACTCATGCGCATTCTTCTCGACAACCACGCGCTCGACTGGGACGAGGCGTGGGAGATCACCAAGGGTTGCATCGGCTATACCAACCACACGCTCCTGCCGGAAGCGCTCGAAAGCTGGCCCGTACACCTGTTCGAGCACGTGCTGCCGCGCCACATGCAGATCGTTTATTCGATCAACGCGAAGCTCATTGCCGAGGCGCAGAAGCGGCCCTCGGTCACGCCGGACTTCCTTGCCTCCGTATCGCTCATCGACGAGCACAATGGCCGCCGCGTGCGCATGGGGCAGCTGGCATTTGCAGGCTCGCACAGCATCAACGGCGTATCGGCACTCCATACCTCGCTGATGAAGCAGAGCGTGTTCCGCGATCTCAATACGCTCTATCCGGGCCGCATCAACAACAAGACCAACGGCATCACGCCGCGCCGCTGGCTTCTGGGCGTCAACCCGCAGCTCTCGGACCTGCTGCGCGAGGCGGCGGGCGATGGCGTGCTGGACGATGCCGCCGAACTCATGAAAGCCAAGGGCGCGGTGAAGGATGCATCGTTCCGCAAGCGCTTCATGGAAATCAAGCGCCACAACAAGGTCGAACTTGCCAACCTCATCAGCGCGCGCCGGGGCTTGCGGATCGATCCCTCAGCCATGTTCGACGTGCATGTGAAGCGCATCCATGAATACAAGCGCCAGCTTCTGAATATTCTCGAAACGATCTCGCTCTATAATTCCATGCGTGCACATCGCGAGAAGCAATGGGCGCCGCGCGTGAAGATCTTCGCGGGCAAGGCCGCCGCAAGCTATGCGCAGGCCAAGCTCATCATCAAGCTGATCAATGATGTCGCCGAAGTCGTCAACAACGATCCTGACATCCGTGACCAGCTGAAGGTGGTTTTCATTCCGAACTACAACGTGACGCTGGCCGAAAACATCGTTCCGGCAGCCGATCTCTCCGAGCAGATTTCGACGGCGGGCATGGAGGCGTCGGGCACCGGCAACATGAAGTTCGGCCTCAATGGCGCGCTCACCATCGGCACGCTCGATGGCGCCAATGTCGAAATGCTGGAGCATGTCGGCAAGGACAACATGGTGATCTTCGGCATGACCGCGGCGGAAGTCGAGGAAAAGCGGCGCTCGGGCTATGATGCCGGCGCCACGATCGAGGCCTCGCCGGACCTCAAGGGCGTTCTCGATGCGCTGGCCTCCGGCGTGTTCTCGCCGGGAGACACGAACCGCTACAGGCCGATCATCGATTCGCTCTATTGTGGCGACTGGTTCATGGTCGCCGCCGACTTCGCTGCCTACGCAGACGCGCAGCGCGAGGTGGCCGAGATCTGGCGCAGGAGCGAAGACTGGACGGACAAGGCCATTCTCAATACGGTGAACATGGGTTGGTTCTCGTCGGACCGTACGATCCGCGAATATGCCCGCGACATCTGGAATGTCCCCGTTGCGTAGGAGCTAGCCGATGGCCGATCCGGAGTGGATGACAAGCAGCGCGGAGATCGAGGCGATCGTAGCGGGCCGTCACGGCGATCCCTTCCGGGTTCTGGGTCTTCATCAGCATGGCAAGCAATGGATCGTCCGCGCTTTCGTTCCGGATGCGATATCGCTCAAGGTCCTGACGCCTGATGGCAAGAGTCTGGGGCAGATCGCGCGGCGCCATGATGCCGGTTTATTCGAAGGCCCGGTGAAGCTGAAGGACCGTCAGGCACTTCACTATCTGGCGGCAAACGGCAGTGGAACATGGACAGTGGCCGACGCCTATCTGCTGGGCCCCGTTCTGGGGCCGATGGATGATTACTATATCGGCGAGGGGAGCCACCTTAGGCTCTACGACAAACTGGGTGCACACCCCTTGCGTCATGAGGGTCATGACGGCGTACATTTCGCCGTGTGGGCGCCCAATGCCTCGCGCGTGTCGGTGGTCGGCGATTTCAACACCTGGGATGGCCGCCGCCATGTGATGCGGAAGCGCCTTAATACCGGCATCTGGGAAATCTTCGTGCCCGGCGCCAGCGTGGGCCAGGCCTATAAATACGAATTGCTGGACGATTCCGGAAAGCTGCTGCCGCTGAAGAGCGATCCCTTCGGCTTTGCCGCCGAGATGCGGCCCAAGACGGCATCGAAAGTTGCCCGCACGGATGTGTTTCAGTGGCAGGATCAGACCTATCTGGCGGAGCGCTCAAAGCATGACCATCGCCGCGTGCCAATCTCGGTCTATGAAGCGCATCTCGGATCATGGCGGCGAAAGGACGGCGTCGATTTCCTGAGCTACGACGAGCTTGCCGATACGCTGATCCCTTACGTCGTCGACATGGGCTACACCCATATTGAACTGCTGCCGATCACCGAGCATCCTTTCGATCCCTCCTGGGGTTACCAGCCAACCGGCCTCTACGCGCCGACTGCGCGCTTCGGCGATCCTGCGGGTTTTGCACGTTTCGTCGACCGCGCGCACGGGCAAGGGATCGGCATCATCCTCGACTGGGTGCCGGCACACTTCCCGACCGACGAGCATGGGCTTGCGCGCTTTGACGGCACGGCGCTCTACGAGCATGAAGATCCGCGCCAGGGCTTTCATCCGGACTGGAATACGGCGATCTACAATTTCGGCCGCCGCGAGGTGCTGAGCTTTCTTCTGAACAACGCTTTGTTCTGGCTGGAGCGCTATCATCTCGACGGCTTGCGCGTCGATGCCGTGGCCTCGATGCTCTATCTCGACTATTCGCGGAAAGAAGGGGAGTGGGTGCCGAACGTCCATGGCGGGCGCGAAAATCTTGAGGCCATTTCCTTCCTGCAACGCATGAACCACGAAGCCTATGGGCAAAACCCCGGCGCGATGACGATCGCGGAGGAATCGACCTCGTTCCCTGGCGTTTCGCGGCCCACGTCCACTGGCGGCCTTGGCTTCGGCTTCAAGTGGAACATGGGCTTCATGCACGACACGCTTGAATACATGAAGCGCGAGCCCGTCCATCGCAGGCACCATCACAACGAGCTGACCTTCGGACTGCTTTATGCCTTCTCCGAGAATTTCGTGCTGCCGCTGTCTCACGACGAGGTGGTGCATGGCAAGGGATCGCTCCTCACCAAGATGCCGGGAGACGTGTGGCAGAAGTTCGCGAATCTTCGCGCCTATTACGCCTTCATGTGGGGCTATCCGGGAAAGAAACTCTTGTTCATGGGGCAGGAGTTTGCGCCATGGGATGAATGGTCTGAAGCGCGCAGCCTCGACTGGCATCTGCTGGACCAGCCCGCCCACAAGGGCGTTCAATCATTGGTGCGCGACCTGAACCGCTACTACCGCAACATTTCGGCCCTTCATGCGAGGGACTGCGAAAGTGAGGGCTTCGAATGGCTGGTGGCGGATGATGACCAGAATTCGGTTTTCGCCTGGGCGCGGCATTCGGGCGAGGGCACGCCCAGCGTTGCCGTCGTCACCAATTTCACGCCGGTGCCGCGCGAGAATTATGTTCTGCCCTTGCCAGCCGCCGGACAATGGCGTGAAATCCTGAACACGGACGCGAGCCTTTATGGCGGAAGCGGCGTGGGCAACATGGGCGCCATCACGGCGCTCGATGAACCAAGCCATGGAAAACCTGCAAGTGCGCGCGTGACGCTGCCGCCCCTGGCAACAGTGTTCTTCTTGCATGAACCATAAAAAAATACAGAGACCAAAGGGAGAAAGAGGATGGCCGAACATCGAAAGGTAGCGCCGCTGGCGCGTGACGCCATGGCCTATGTGCTGGCAGGCGGGCGCGGTAGCCGCCTGATGGAGCTGACCGACCGCAGGGCCAAGCCCGCGGTGCCGTTCGGCGGAAAATCCCGCATCATCGATTTCGCGCTGTCGAACGCACTGAACTCCGGTATCCGCCGCATCGGCGTTGCCACGCAATACAAGGCGCACAGCCTCATCCGCCACATGCAGCGCGGCTGGAACTTCTTCCGGCCTGAGCGCAACGAAAGCTTCGACATTCTCCCCGCCTCGCAGCGCGTCTCCGAAGATCAGTGGTATGCGGGAACGGCGGACGCCATCTACCAGAACCTCGACATCATCGAGACCTACAAGGTCAAGTATATGGTCGTGTTGGCGGGCGACCACATCTACAAGATGGACTACGAGCTGATGCTGCAGCAGCACGTCGATTCCGGCGCCGATGTCACGATCGGCTGCCTCGAGGTGCCGCGCATGGAGGCGACGGGATTCGGCGTGATGCATGTGGACGAGAAGGACCGCATCACCGCCTTCCTCGAAAAACCCAAGGATCCGCCCGGTATTCCCGGCAATCCGGAGATGGCGCTGGCCTCGATGGGAATCTATGTCTTCGAGGCGAATTTTCTCGCCGACCAGCTGCGGCGCGATGCCGCCGATCCGAAATCCAGCCGCGATTTCGGCAAGGACATCATTCCGCGCATCGTGAGTGGCGGCAAGGCCGTGGCGCATCGTTTCACGCAATCCTGCGTGCGCTCGGCACAGGAGGCGGAAGCCTACTGGCGCGATGTGGGAACAGTCGATGCCTATTGGGAAGCCAACATCGACCTTACCGAAACATTGCCCGCGCTTGACCTCTATGACCAGAACTGGCCGGTATGGACCTATGGGGAGGTGACGCCGCCCGCGAAATTCGTGCACGACATCGAAGGCCGCCGCGGCCAGGCCGTGGCCTCTCTGGTTTCGGGCGGCTGCATGGTGTCGGGTTCCTCCGTGCTGCATAGCCTGCTGTTCACCGGCGTGAAGGTGAATTCGTTCTCGCTGCTTCAGCAGGCCGTGGTGCTGCCACATGTGAGCGTCGGCCGGAACTCTTCCCTGAAGAAGGTGGTGATCGACAGCGGCGTCGTCATTCCCGAAGGCCTTGTCGTCGGCGAGGATCCTGAGCTTGATGCCAAGCGCTTCCGCCGCACGGCCAGTGGCGTGTGCCTCATTACGCAACCGATGATTGAACGGCTGGCATGATGAAAGTCCTGTCGGTCGCTTCGGAGCTTTATCCGCTGGTGAAGACCGGCGGGCTGGCGGATGTGACCGGCGCGCTTCCCGCTGCGCTGAAGGGCGTGGGCGTGGACATGCGCGTCATGATCCCCGCCTATCCGAAGGTGATGGCGGCGCTCGAAAACCCGTACGTGCTGCTGCGCTACGACGATCTCTTCGGCGGCGAGGCGCGGCTCATCGCCGGGCGCGCCATGGGAATCGAGATCATCGCAGTGGATGCGCCGCATCTCTATGGCCGCCAGGGCAATCCCTATCTCGCGCCGGACGGCAAGGACTGGAGCGACAATGCCCAGCGCTTTGCCGCCCTTTCGATGGCGGCTGCCGATATCGCTGCCGGTGCTGCGCAGGACTACCGGCCTGACATTCTGCATGTGCATGATTGGCAAGCCGCACTGGCACCCGTCTATGTGAAGTTCCGCGGTGGGCCGAAGACGGTGATGACCATCCACAACATCGCCTTCCAGGGGCAGTTCCCCGCCTCGCTCTTTGCCTCACTCAAGCTGCCGCCGCAGGCCTTCTCCATCGATGGCGTGGAATATTACGGCAACGTCTGCTTCCTGAAAGGCGGGCTGGCCTGTGCGGATCAAATTACCACGGTGAGCCCCTCCTATGCGCAGGAAATCTGCACGCCGGAATATGGCATGGGGCTTGACGGCTTGCTGCGGGCAAGGCGCGGCAGCGTCAGCGTCAGCGGCATCGTCAACGGCATCGACACGGATGTGTGGAACCCGGCCACCGACAAGGACATTGCGGCCACCTACACGGCGAAGACAATCGACAAGCGCTTGGTCAACAAGCGCGCGATCGAGGAGCGTTTCCGCCTCGACGAAGGCGACGGCATCCTGCATGGCATCGTCAGCCGGCTCACCTGGCAGAAGGGCATGGATATTTTCGCAACCAGCCTCGACACGCTGGTGGCTAGCGGGGCGCGGCTGGCGCTCATCGGCAGCGGCGAGGCGGCGATCGAGCAGGCCATCATGGCTGCCGCGGAACGCCATCCCGGCAAGATCGGCGTGGTG
>JBKJQU010000108.1:0-3739 GCA_046594995.1 Aestuariivirga sp. | reverse complement strand
GTTCAGGGGGCTTGTTCCTGCGCGCTCTGTTCCATGTTCGCGCAGCACCCGGTAGGCCTCGGGGCTCAGGGTTTTCTGCCAGTCAGCGTCTGATTTTGATATCTTCTGCATGGTGTCTCACTTTCTCGTCCCCAATTTGGGGGATCATGCCCCAAATGTGAAGTCATCCGATGACGCAAACAGAGATTCAGGCCAGGGATTTGTTAACCATAACCCCACGCACCCGCCTGAAAATTGGCTTCGGCTTGAAAGTTTAAACAAGTTTAGAGGCTTAGGCGCTTTGTTGTTAGGCGTGGAGGAGACGCTTGTCTGAAGCCTATCATATAGAACCATCGGTGCCGGGGGGCGGCGCTATGGTCCAGGGACTGGATTCGCCCGCTGCCAGCACAGCGCAGGACGGAACAGGCCGCCGCATATCTGCAAGGTCGTTCAAGCTTCTCACTGCAAAGCTGAAGAAAGCCCCGCTCCCGGAGCTGGCTGCCCCGGAGCCAGCTGCCGAAGCAGCACCTTTGCCGTCTCAGATTCATGAAAAGGACGTGCCGGCCGTTGCGATGCCGGTCGAGGCCGTTCAGCCTGAACCCGTGGTGGAAGAGCCGCCGCAGCCCGCTGCGCTGCCGCAGTTCCAGCCGATCGACTTTTACATTCCCA
This sequence comes from Aestuariivirga sp., assembly GCA_046594995.1. Classification (GTDB taxonomy): domain Bacteria; phylum Pseudomonadota; class Alphaproteobacteria; order Rhizobiales; family Aestuariivirgaceae; genus Aestuariivirga. The sequence continues at coordinate 3,091 of JBKJQU010000108.1, read as the reverse complement.
AGGCAGAACTGGCGGTTGCCGAAGATCAGCCGTCAGCGGAGCCGGAACCGGAACCGGAACTGTCATTGCAGGTCGAACCCGAACCCGCAACCGAACCTGCTCTGGCGCCTCTGCCGGAATTCATTCTTGCACACCTCGATTTTGCAGCGCCGCAACCCGAAGCTCCCGCCGCACCAGCAGCAGAATGGCTGCCAGAGCCTGAAGCCGATGAGCCTGACTTTGAAACACCGGTTGAGGTCATCGCTGAGGCCTATGCGGAACCTGAAACCGTAGACACTCCCGTTCTGGAAGCCTTCACCGCCACAGCGGAAGAAAATCTCTCCGTTGCCGTGGAAGAGGCGCCGGCTCCCGCAGAACCTGCCACCGATATCCATATCGAGGCGGCCGAGCCTGAAACCGTGCAGTCTACACCGGAGCCAGCGATAGCAGCCCCCGCGGCCGGAGAAGTAGCCAAGCCCCACAAGTCCGAGCTTGCTAGCCGCGTCGTCGATGCGATGATCAAGACGATCAGCACCGCAGTCTATTCCAAGCCCTCCGCATCCGAGCGCGCCGCCTTCCTGCGCGAGATGGCGGAAGTCATGGAGCAGGAGGCCGCCGCCAATGGCGAGCCAGCCCCACCTGTTCGTGAGGCTGCGATCACCACCATTCAACAGCCAGTTTCGGTTGAAGCCGCCAAAGCGGCTCCTATTGCCGAAACGCTGGCAAGCCGCATGGGGCCTGCCGCCGCATTACTGAAGCCGAAGGCCGAGCAAGACGAGGACCCCTTCGCGCAGAACCTCGGCCTTTCGCTTCTCATCGACCCCAAGCCCCGGGAAACCGTCGAAGCGGACGAAGAGTCGGGCGAACTGGCAATTACCCTGCTCGACATGATGTCGGGCGGCTCAGGCACGGCACTTCCGCATGAACGCACATTGGCCGCCGATACGCTGCTCCGCATCCTGCCGCGCATTCCGGTGAAACAGCTCTTAGCCGTCGTCGAGCGTGTCGCCATCATGGAAACGCCGCCCGCACTTCTGGTGGCGAAGCTCATCCGCGATCCGCGCCACGAAGTGGTGGGCCCGCTGCTCGAACGCTGCTCGCATATCAGCGACCAGGACCTGATGAATGCCGCGCCCGATGGCGATGCACCGAAACTGCGTATGATTGCGCGCCGCCGCATTCTCTCGACCGTCTTGAGCGACTATCTGATCGGCATTGGCGAACCGGGCGTACTGTTGACTCTTATCCGCAATCCGGGTGCCGCACTTTCGCATGACGCATTCTTCAGGCTTGCGGAATTCGCAACGCATCATCACGGGCTGCTGGCGCCGCTTGCCACGCGCGCGGATCTGCCGCCGCCTGTAGCCTTCGAACTGTTCTGGCATGTTCCGCAGGAACTCCGCCGCTTCATATTCTCGCGCTTCCTGACGGACTCCGAGACGCTGCACAAGATTCTCCGCATCACCCTGGCAACCCATGCCGATGCCTCGGCAGATGTGGTGGGCGAAGGCAAGTTTCCCAGCCGCGGAGCGATTGAAATTGCCGTGGAGCACGCTGCGAACTTCAGGCTTGATGAAGCATCGCGGCAGTTTGCGGAAATCGGCAGCATCGCCAAGGATACGGCACTGCGCATTCTTTCCGATCGCGAAGGCGAACCCATCACTGTATTGTTCAAGGCCCTCGGCTATCCGCGCTCCAAATTCGAGGAAGCTCTTGCAAGGCTGCGGCATACGGACTCAGGCATCCTGCGGCCGGACCGCAACCCCGAGGAAATGCAGGCGATCTTCGATGGCCTCTCGTTCAACAAGGCCCGTATCCTGCTCACCTATTGGGATTGGTTCGTGCGCAAGGCCGGACCCTATGCGCCGCATAACTGATCTTCGAAAAATCCGCCGTTCTACTTGTTGAACACGGCACTCTCGCGTAAATCTGCGCACCGGTGCAGTATTCAGGCAAGTTCACGCAAGTGATCGCGGAGAAATATGGAAAACAAGTCAACAATGCTGGAACTCGCCGCGCAGATCGTCGCGTCCTATGTCGGCCACAACACGGTTCAACAGTCCGATCTGCCGAAACTGATTGCCGATGTTCACCGCGCGCTTGAAGCGGCGGCCGGAAACGGGGCGCCGAAGGAAGAGACGAGCGAGGCGAAGCCTGCCGTCAATGTCAAGAAATCGATCACGCCAGACTATCTGATCTGCCTTGAAGATGGAAAGAAGTTCAAGTCCCTCAAGCGCCATCTGCGCACGCACTTCAGCTTGTCGCCTGAACAATACCGCGAAAAGTGGGGCCTTCCCGCCGATTATCCGATGGTTGCGCCGAACTACGCGACCTCGCGCTCGAAACTCGCGAAGAACATGGGTCTTGGCCAGCGCCGCGGAAAATAAGTTTTACAACTTTGCCGCTGCTGACTCTTGCGGATCAGCTGTTCACGATTCATAAACGACTCATCAATTCGGGGCATCGATTCGCAAGGGGCATCGTTGGCGATGGGGTCAGTCAACATTGCGTTCAAGGCACAGCTGGTGGTGCCCGAGCAAAGGCAGCTATATGATTATTGGCTGTCCTGTGCTTCGGGCAAGGCAATGCCATCGCGGGCCGACATCAATCCCGCGCAAATCCCGCGTCTCCTTCCCTTCATCAGCCTCGTCGATATCGAGGAAGACATCAGCCATTCGAAAGTGCGCCTTGCCGGGACAAGGCTGCGCGATGTCTATGACCGGGAGATCACGGGCCTCCGCATCGCGGAACTCGATCTGGGTTCAAAGCGCGATTACTGGATGACCGCCTACCGGCATACGGCGCTGGATGGCAAACCCACGCAAGGCATCGTCCGTGGCCCCAGGGTGAACAAGGAACATCTGGTACAATACTGGATCAAGCTACCGCTTGCGAGTTCTGCCAGTGGTCAGGTGACGATGATCCTCTGCCTCGACTACTTCCTGTCCGCGGTGGACGAGGATAATCGTCAGGCCAACTCGGCGTGAGCGGAAAATAAACTGAACTGAGGTATTGATTCCTGATGTAAAGGAGGTTATTCCTCATTCCGTTAGGAGAACATAACATGAATAAGCCTCCGGAATCCACAACTCAAATGCCTGTCAACTCACTC
>JBKJQU010000356.1:0-3306 GCA_046594995.1 Aestuariivirga sp. | reverse complement strand
TAGTGATCAGGTTGCTGTCGCAGCCTTTCTGCGAGTGCTAGCCTAAAGCCCCAACGTTTTAGAACTGACCCAAACCCCATGGACGAACAGCCCGACCAGCCTGTGTAGGATGCCCGGCATCTTCAGTTCACAATCCAAAGTGCTGGCGTGCCCTTGTGGTCATGGAACGTGGATATCGATCATCTCACGTTCGACCGCCGAGCCTATGACATGTGGGGTGTGCCTGAAGCAAAAGACATTACCTTCGAGATTTTGTCGGCGCGGGAACATCCTGCCGACCTAGACAGTGTGGGTGCGGCCTTCAATGCGACGCGAGCGATCAGCGGCCCCTAGAAAATTGATTTCCGCATCATACTCGGTGATGAGGTTCGCTGGATTTCCGTGAGGGGCTAGGGCGAGGATACCGGCATGGTGGGCTGGAGCATGTTCGGAATTTACTCCATGTCACCGGGCGCAAGCAGGCCGAAGAAAGCAATGAGCTGCTTGCTGCCGAGATGAGCCACCGGGTTGAGAACCTGCTTGCGATTGCCAGCGGCCAAACCGCAATTGCATTTCGATGCTCTACGACAATCGAGGACATGGCTTGCCAGCTTTCCCACCGGCTCACAGCTCTCGGCCGTAGACGTGATCTGGTACGCCCAATTGCTAAGTTATGGCTGATTTTGCCATTTCCCCGATACGTCGGGTCTGAGATGGGATATCGTGTTCGTGCCGGATGGCGAATGACAATATTCACTGCGCCATCGACGTTCTATTTGGCAGGACAAACTCGCCTTCGGCCGGGCAAGCCCCATGGCAGCTTATGCTTCCAGGCTACAGGCCATTCAGAAAATTGTCAGTGAAGCTGCCACTCCTGCCCGACATGCCGGAGTTCCACTGGTCTGACGATCCCGGCATGGGCCACGCGAACCGAGGCCAGCGGACCGTCGAGGTTGTGTGACCAGAAATCCAAGAACTTGAGCAATTTTGGGAATTTCGGAGCCATATCGTAGTCCTGCCAGATATAAGTTTGCAGGATGCCGCGGAAGTCCGGCAGGCGATACATGATTTCCGCCGTCGTCAAACTGAATCCACGCAACTGACGCTCGAAGTCCTTGTCGCCCATAACATTCCTCCTGAGTTGAATTGACCCCATAATGCTGCCAAGAGGCATATGTTCACGTCAAGCAAGTCAATGAAGATTTAACAATGTAAAACAATTGATTAGCAGCCACTTTAATAGAGTGCTGCCAGTTAAGCCTCGCGTCTGGACTTGGCGCCGCGACGCCCTGATAGTGCTTCTATGTTTTCCCCCAAGCACCATCCCTACCGAACTGCCGGAGCCTTGTTCCAGATCGGCCTCAAGCCGATGGCCATGGCAACCTGGCTCGACACTGGTGAAGATCACTCAGCCTTCATGGCGGCCAAGCGGCTCAGGCTCGCTGGCCGCCCGCCAACCTATTACCGTTCAATGCCGCAATCCGTTGCCGCGCAAAACGAACTTCTCGGAATTGTCGTCGCGCATCTCGCGGCGCATCACCCCGATCAATTCGAGGTCAGCCAAGGTCGTGTCCGCGACCGCCTCGATGGCAGTTCGCACCTGCTGGACGACTTAGGAATGGAGCCACTGGAGATTGCCGCAAATTTGCTGGAGGAAGACTTCATCCTGTTCGAGAAACAGGAGGCGCGCGATATCATCACGGCCGCCTCGAACGCCTATACGAGTTCCGGCCGCATCGTTTCCTGCGTCGGCCGTGACATGCACTATGCCCATAATCCGGTGCCGGGGCTTAACGCGCAACTTGCAGCGCGTATCGACCGGGTCTTGGCCAATGTGCAGGCTGGAGCGCCCGTTGTGCGATTCAACTGGTTCGTAACGGTAATCCAGAATCGCCTCTACCCGGAAGGCTCTCATCACGCCAACGCAACGGCATCAGAAAAAGTGGCTCAGGCGCTGGCACAGGACCATGACCGTGCCGGTGAATTGCTGCATGTTCGCACCGAGCGCCAGACCTTCGTCAGATTGCCAGAGACGCGGGCGCTGGCCTTCGGCATTCACACCTATTCCGATCCCTTGTCATCTCTCGAGGGCGACGATGAGAGCCTCGCGGCCATGCACAGGCTTATTGGCGAATACACAGAGGACAGGCTCAGTTATTCCGGCCTGACTGCGATCAAGCTGCCGTTGCTGCGGTGGATCGAAGACAGGGTCGGCTGATTACTGCAGCAGTTCTGCTACCTTGGCATCGGCAAAGGCGGCCTGCGACGATCACGGTGGCAGGCGCGACGTACCAGAGAAGGCGCGATGCTGTGGCTGCAATCCCGGCTCGTTGGCTCAGTTTGCCGTTGCGGCGAGTTGCGTTCTCCGCATGAGCGGTCCGAACTGCGCAATGGCTACGCCCAGGATGATCAGGCTTCCGCCGAGGATCAGTGGCCAGGTCAATTTCTCATCTAGCAGCATGATGCCGCCGATGGCCGCCACCACGGGCTGAACATAAAGAAACATTCCCGCCATCGAACTTTCCATGTGGCCCAGCGCGAAATTCCACGCAGAGGTGGCCAAGAATGTGCCGAATATCACGACGAAGCCGACCGCAATCCATGATGTCGTTCCCATGCTTGAAAGCGCATCAGGGAAATCGCCACTGACAAAAAACGGCATCGGCAATGCGGCAATCGCCATGGCCAGGCAGGCAACCTGCAATGAGCCATATTTTCGGGAGGCAGGGCGGATGACGACGGTGTAGATGCCCCAGCCCATGGTCGAGAGCGTTACGAGGATCACGCCGAAAAGCGAGACATCTCCCGAAGGTGACAAGCTGCTGCCCAGCATCAGTGCGCCGGTTCCGAGCAGGGCCACGCATATTCCGGCGACGAGCCACGGCGTCAGGCGTTCACTGGCCAGCAACACGGCGAAGAGCGCGATGAAAACAGGTTCCAGCCCGAAGAGCAGTCCGGTCCAGCTGGCGGGAACGCTCTCCATCCCAAAGGCCGCAAGGATCTGATAGCCCAGGTTTCCGGCAAGCGCCGCAACGGCGATGCGGCCCCAGTCCCGCCATTCGATTTTCCGCACGCCGACGAAGAGCAGCACGATAATGGCGAGGAGGCCAGCCGGATACAGCCGCAGCACCATGGCCGTTTGCGGCGAAAGCTCGAGAATGAGGTAGCGCATCGCAACCGGGATCAGTCCCCACATGGTGACGGCGAACAGAATGGCGGCGAGTGCCACGAACTTCCCCTCGAAGCGGAGCATTGGCCCGAACTGAGCGATGGCGACGCCCACGAGAATCAGCGCGCCGCCCATCAACATTCCAGACGTGACGGTTT
>JBKJQU010000480.1:0-5780 GCA_046594995.1 Aestuariivirga sp. | reverse complement strand
CAACTGGCCTGTTGCATCGCTGAAATAGTCGTGTGCGTGCTGGGTGGGCACCGGCGACAACAGAACAGTTTCGGACGGCGGCGTGGACGGTTCGAGTTTCACATGCGGGTCGATCTTGATCGTCTGGAGCGGGCCCTTATTTTCCCGGCCCGAGGCATCATCGAAGATTACGAAGAACTTCTTCACGTGTCCGGGCTGCGTCCAGCGGCAGCGCAGGCCCTTGGGAATGATGAAGCTTTCGCCCGCCTTCACCGAAACGGTGCGGCCCTCCTCCACCATGATGACTTCGCCTTCAAGAACAACCATGAATTCATTCACCGGATAATCCATCCAATGGCTTTCATTGGCGCCCTGCTCCCATATCCCTGCGGTGAGGCCCCTTGCCTTGTCCTCGAACCATGTCATGCCGCTATGGGCACGGGTTCCAGTGGCGATCTCGGCCTCGGGAAATTCCGGCCACGGTTCCATTCTGGCATTCCGGTCAAAAGGGATAATCGCTGGCTTGGACAATGGTTCAGACATGGTTGCACCTCTTGGCCGACCATAGCGTCCTTCCTTGCGCGTTCAAGCTCAAGCGACTAGATAAGGCTTCCAAATGCAAGGAGAAATACCCATGGCTCTCGAACTCCCCGCCCTGCCCTATGCCTATGATGCGCTTGCCCCCTATATGTCGAAGGAAACCCTCGAGTTCCACCATGACAAGCACCACATGGCCTATGTGACCAACGGCAACAATGCGCTGAAGGATTCGCCGCTGGCTTCGAAGTCCGTCGAGGAAATTTGCAAGCAGGCTTTCGCCGACAAGTCGGCTCCCCTCGTCAACAACGTGGGCCAGCATTACAACCACGTGCACTTCTGGCAGTGGATGAAGCCCAATGGCGGCGGCAAGAGCCTGCCCGCGAAACTTCAGGCCGCTGTCGACAGCGACCTTGGCGGCTATGACAAGATGCGCACCGATTTCGTGCAGGCTGGCATGACGCAGTTCGGTTCCGGCTGGTGCTGGATCGCGGTCAAGGACGGAAAGCTTGCGATCATGAAGACGCCCAACGGCGAGAACCCGCTGATGCACGGCGCTTCGCCCATCCTCGGCTGCGACGTGTGGGAGCACAGCTACTACATCGACTATCGTAACCTTCGTCAGAAGTATCTCGAGGCTTTCGTCGACAATCTGGTGAACTGGGAACACGTCGAAGAGATGTTCGCCAAGGCCTGAGCCTTCATATGCCGCCAAAGGACAAGGAACGGCTGGAGCGTGCAAGTCATGCCCTGGCCGACCTTTTTGCCCGCAAGAGCCGCGGGCAGATTGCATTCAGGCTGTGGACGGGGCAGCTCGTCTCGGTTCCATCCGAAGATGGCAAGCCGCCCTTCGAAGTGAAGATTTCTTCGCCCGCCGCGCTGCGGCAGCTCATCCTCCATCCGGCCATCGAATCCGTGGCGAAGCTTTACGCCGCGGGCGATTTCGATTTCGGTGACGTGCATCCACTCGAACTGATGAACCGGGTCGATCATACGCGGTTCGCCCGCAAGCTCGACTGGCGCGAGAAGATGATGATTGCGAAATCGATTCTTCCCATCATCAGGCATGGAGGAAAATACGAAGATCCGCTGGCCTTCAAAGGCCGGCACGCCGAGATCGCCGCTGATAAGCGCGATGACAAGGCCCTCATCAATTTTCACTACGATCTTTCGAACCGGTTCTATGAACTCTTTCTCGGCAGCGAGGTGGCCTACTCCTGCGGCTACTACGAGAAGGACGATGCGACACTTGATGAAGCACAGCACGCCAAGCTTGAACTGATCTGCCGGAAGCTCAGGCTTTCGAAGGGCATGAAGCTGTTCGACACAGGCTGCGGCTGGGGCGGGCTTATCTGCCATGCCGCCAGGCATTACGGCGTAAAGGCGCATGGCGTGACGCTGTCGAAGGAACAGCTTCAATATTGCCAGGACAAGATCAAGCGCATGGGGCTGGAAAACCTCGTGACGGTGGAGCTTCGCGACTACCGCTCGGTTAATACGCCCGATACCTACGACCGCGTCGCACAGATCGAGATGTTCGAGCATGTGGGAATCGACAAGCATGACGAACATTTCCGCCATGTGCACAAGCTGCTGAAATCGCGCGGGCTCTATCTGCATCAGGCCTCGACGCGGAGGCCCACCGTCAATCTCTCCGACTACCGGAAGCCCACCGTCTACCAGCGGTTTTTCACGCGCTATATTTTCCCGGGCGGCGAACTCGACTACATCGGCCTCAGCGTGACCAACCTCGAACGCAACGGCTTCGAGGTGCATGACGTGGAGAACATGCGCGAGCATTACCAGAAGACGACTGCGGCCTGGGCCGACAATCTGTGGCGCAACCGGGAGGACGCGAAGAAAGAAGTGGGAGAAGAGCGCACGCGCATGTGGCTGGCTTATCTTTCTGTCTCCACCGTCGCCTTCCGCCGCCTGAACCTCAACGTGTTCCAGACGCTTGCCTCGAAGCGCCATACCGGACCCTCCGGCCTGCCCCTGAACCGGCGCTGGATGACTGATGCTTCCTGATAGAGACAGACAATGCCGCTGCTGAACCGCGCCGTTGAACTGCAGCCGGAGATCCAAGGCTGGCGGCGCGAACTGCACATGCATCCAGAGCTCATGTACGACACGCAGTGGACCTCGGCCTTCGTGGCCGAAAAGCTGAAGTCTTTCGGCTGCGACGAGGTGGTGACGGGGATCGGGCGCACCGGTGTTGTCGGGATCATAAAGGGGCGGCATCAGGGCGATGGCGTCATCGGACTGCGGGCCGACATGGATGCACTGCCGATCACGGAAGTGACGGGGGTCGAGTATGCCTCGAAGTTTCCTGGCCGCATGCATGCCTGCGGGCACGACGGGCACACGGCCATGCTGCTGGGCGCCGCGCGCCACCTGTGTGAAACGCGGAACTTCGCAGGCTCCGTCGCGGTGATCTTCCAGCCCGCCGAGGAAGGCGGGGCCGGTGCCCTCGAAATGGTACAGGACGGGATGATGGACCGCTTTGGCATCCAGAGCGTCTATGGCCTGCACAATGAGCCGGGCGCACCCGTCGGCAGCTTTGCGATCCGCACGGGCGCGATCATGGCCTCCGTCGATACTTTCGAAATCACCATAACCGGCAAGTGTGGCCACGCGGCTATGCCGCACCAGACGGTGGACCCGATATTCATCGGTGCACAGATCATCACGGCGCTGCAGGCGATCGTGTCGCGCAATGCCGATCCGCTGGAATCGCTCGTCATCACCGTCACGCAATTCCATGCGGGCGATGCGATCAACGTCATCCCACCCTCTGCGCGGCTCGTCGGCACCACGCGCTCGCTGAAGCAGAGAACGCGGGACCTCGCAGAGAAACGCATCCGCGAAACGGTCCAAGGTGTTGCGAGCGCACTCGGCGGTACGGCCGAAATCAACTACGCGCTGGTGCGGAGCTATCCCGTCACCGTCAATCATTCGCGCAAGACGGCACTGGCGGTGGGCGTGGCCGAGGCCGTGGCAGGGCCAAAGAACGTCGACCCCGATGTGACGCCGGTGATGGGTGGCGAGGATTTCGCCTTCATGCTCAATGCGCGGCCCGGCGCCTTCATCTTCATGGGCAATGGCGATACGCCGTTCTGCCACCATCCCCAATACAACTTCAGCGACGATGCAATTCCCTTTGGCGTGAGCTATTGGGTGAGCCTTGCCGAAACCCTCCTCAAGCCTAACGAGGCGTGAACGTGACACCCGTATTCGACGGCCATAATGACGCTCTCCTTCGCCTGTGGCTGAAGAAGGGCGGCGACCCCGTCGCCGGTTTCATCCGCGGTGATGGCGATGGACATATGGACCTGCCGCGCATGCAAAAAGGCGGTTTCGCCGGCGGTTTCTTCGCCATTTTCGTGCCGAGCCCGCAGGACCCGAACTGGGTGGACGACGAAGAGCCGAACCCGCCGGAAGCAGGCCAGGTGGGCCAGATGGCGGCTTATTCCGCGACGACGGCGATGGCATCGCTGCTGTTCCGCATCGAAGCGGCGTCGGAGGGCAAATTCAAGGTGTGCCGCTCGGCTAGGGATGTGCGCGAGGCGATGGCCACAGGACAAGTCGCCGCGATCTTCCATATCGAGGGTGCGGAAGCCATCGACTCGGAATTCAAGTCGCTCGACGTGCTGTATCAGGCGGGGCTCCGCTCCATCGGGCCGGTGTGGAGCCGGGCCAATATCTTCGCGCAAGGCGTGCCGTTCCGCTTTCCTTCATCGCCCGATACAGGCACTGGATTGACGCCCTTCGGCAAGGATTTCATCCGCCGCTGCAATGAATTGAAGATTCTTGTCGATCTCTCGCACCTGAACGAGAAAGGCTTCTGGGACGTGGCGGAGGTGAGCACCGCACCTCTCATCGCCACGCATTCCAATGTGCATGCGCTGTGCGCGTCCTCGCGCAACCTCACCGATGACCAGGTCAGGGCCATCGGCAAGAGCGGCGGCATGATCGGGCTGAACTTCGCCAATGGTTTCCTGCGCGCCGACGGCAAGTGGCAGAGCGAGAACGGCCTCGACACCATGATGCGCCATCTCGATCAACTGATGAAGCTGGCGGGCGAAGATCATGTGGGCCTGGGTTCCGACTTCGACGGCGCGCGCATTCCTTCGCAGATCGGCGATGTCACCGGATTGCAGAACCTGGTGAAGGCGATGTCGGCCCATGGCTATGGGGAAGAACTGGTAAAGAAGCTCGCCTCTGAAAACTGGCTGAAGGCGCTGGAGCGGACGATCGGCTAGGCGTTAGCCTGCTAGAGCAACCGGCGGTCAATTGACCGCCGATAAGTTGCTCGAAAGCTTAGTTTCTGGCGCATTTTTCGTATCGCAAGTGATTCCACCTGCTCGCCCAATGCGCTAGAGGACCACTACGCCTGCGTGCTTGGCCTTATTCTCCGGCTCGACGTGAATGGTGATGAGCGCGTCGGCTACTCTTGCCTTGAGGGCGCGCTCGATCCGGTCGCAAATGTCATGCGCTTCGGTCACCGTGGTCATGCCCGGCACCACGAGGTGAAAATCGATAAAAGTCACTACGCCGGCATGGCGGGTTCGGAGGTCATGGGCTTCCTGCGCGCCGGTGGCCTCCGCGGCGATCACCTCGCGGATGGTTTTCAGCATATCGTCCGGCACCGCTTCATCCATCAAGCCGCTAAGCGAGCTTTTCATCACCTTCCACCCGGACCACAGAATGTTGAGCGCAACGATGCCGGCCAAAAGCGGGTCGAGCACCGCCCAGCCGGATTTAATCGCCGCCAGCACGCCGAAGGTGACGACGATGGACGACACAACATCCGAGAACAGGTGCTGGCCATCGGCCACGAGGGCGGGCGAGCGATGGCGGCGGCCTTGCGTGATCAAGACCCAGCACCAGATACCGTTGATGACGCTTGCGGCGCCGTTGACAAACAGGCCCTGCAATGGGGCATCCAAGACCTGGGGCGCCATGAACCCCTTGTAGGCCTCGTTCATGATGAGCAGCGCAGCGACGATGATCATCACGCCTTCCAGCACGGCACTGAAGAATTCGGCCTTGTGGTGCCCATAGGGGTGATTGGCATCGGCGGGCCGCGCCGCGATGCGGATGGCGACGAGTGCTGCCACCGCCGTTGCCACATTGACTGTGCTTTCGAGCGCATCCGAGAGCAGCGCGATCGAACCTGTCATCCACCATGCCAGGGCCTTGAGGCCGAGCACGAGAATGCCCACGAAGAGGCTTCCGATGGCGAGCTTGATCGTCTTGGTCAT
>JBKJQU010000471.1:0-2529 GCA_046594995.1 Aestuariivirga sp. | reverse complement strand
GCCCAAAGGCATGCGATTGGGAAGGGGCGTCTTCGCTCCTCCCAAATTCAGCCCGGCTGGCGCTGTTTCCAGCCGAAAGGACCAGCGGGTTCATAGAGCCAGGGGTACTGGTTCACCATCTGCCGGGCGCGGGTGATGCGGTAACTGAGGATCGTGCCGGCGATGAGCACAAGCGTATCGGTGATGAAGTAGTGAAGGGTCAGCAATTCGCCGTCGAACAGGGCGTAATGGAAGAACCTGAGCGCCAAGCCCAGCGGGATCATGTAGACGATCGCCATCCATAGCGGGCGCCATTTGCTGGCGAGGCTGCGGCCGGAGAGATAGGCGAGGCCGCCGCCGATGATGACCGTCATGATCAGAAAGATCCACGGACTGTCTTCGATGATGAGGGACATGTTCAATGGCTCCCTTCGAGATAAGCGGCGCGGATTTCCGGCCGCGCGAGGAGTTCCTTGCCGGTGCCCGACATGGTGATGTTGCCGTTCACCATCACATAGGCCTGGTGCGCCAGCTTCAGCGCGTGGAAGGCGTTTTGCTCGACGAGGAAGACGGTGAGGCCTTCCTTTTCGTTGAGGTCCCTGATGGCGGTGAAGATCTGCTTCACGATCAGAGGTGCCAAGCCCAGCGATGGCTCGTCCAGCAGCAACAGCCGCGGCCTTGCCATCAGCGCGCGGGCAATCGCCAGCATTTGCTGTTCGCCGCCCGACAGGGTGCCGCCGCGCTGCGTCTGGCGCTTCTCGAGGATCGGGAACATCTTGTAGGCGCGGGCCAAATCCTCGCCGAAGTGCTTCGGGTCGACAAGTGTCGCGCCCATCTGCAGGTTTTCCAGCACCGTCATGCGCGGGAAGATGCGGCGGCCTTCGGGAGACTGCGAAATACCCATCCGCGCAATCATGTGGGTTGGCATGCTGGTGATGTCGGTGCCGTCGAACATGATGGTGCCGCTGCGCGCGCGGGGCGTGCCGCAGATGGTCATCATCAGCGTCGACTTGCCGGCGCCATTGGAGCCGATCAGGGTGACGATCTTGCCTTTCGGAATGTCGATGTCGACGCCTTTGAGGGCCTGGATCTTGCCATAGTAGGTGTGCACCTTGCGGGCGGTGAGAAGACACTCGCTCATGTGCGATCTCCCTTGCCGGCAGCGACCGTCTGTTCGGCCACCTCGATCACCTTTTCGACCTCTTCCTCGTCTTCGACGCCAAGATAGGCGCGGATGACGGCAGGATCGTTGCGGACGTGGGAGGGCGAGCCATCGGAAATCTTCACGCCATAGTCGAGCACGACGATCTGGTCGGAAATTCCCATGACGACGCTCATGTCATGCTCGATCAGAAGGATGGCCACATTGTCGGTGTCGCGGATGTTCGTCAGCAGCTTGTTGAGGTCTTCCGACTCGCGCGGGTTGAGGCCGGCGGCGGGCTCGTCCAGGCAGAGCAGCACGGGTTTCGTGCACATGGCGCGCGCGATCTCGAGGCGGCGCTGGTCGCCGTAGGGAAGATCGCCCGCGGGATCGTCGGCGCGGTCAATCAGGCCGGTTTTCTCCAGCCAGAATGCGGCAAAGTCCACGGCCTCCTTGTTGGCGCGGCGATAGCCCGCCGTGTTGAAGATGCCGCCCACGGTGTAGCCCGATGCCTTCATCAGCGTGTTGTGCTGGGCCACCATCAGGTTTTCAAGCGCCGTCATGCCAGGGAAGAGGCGGATGTTCTGGAAGGTGCGGGCGACGCGCGCATGCTGGGTGATGCGGAAATCGTCCATCCGCTCCAGCATGAACTCAGCTCCATCCTCGTGGTTGAGGATGATGGCGCCTTCGGTGGGCTTGTAAAAGCCGGTGATGCAATTGAACACGGTCGTCTTGCCCGCACCGTTGGGACCGATGAGCGCGGTGATGTGCTTGCGCTTTGCCTCGAAGGAGAGGTCGCCCACGGCGGTGAGGCCGCCAAAGCGCATGCTGAGGTGCTCCACTCGGAGAAGTGCGCCGGAAGAGGTTGCCATGTCAGCCATGCCCCTCGGCCACAAGGTCGCCCGATACGGATTTCTTTTCCTTCAGGTAGACGGTGGGATCTCGCCTGGTGACGAAACCTCGCGGTTTCCAGCGCATGATGAGCACCATCGCAAGGCCCACGACGAGCATGCGGAACTGGCCGGGATCGACACCCTCGGGCAGGATCGCCTTGAGGAAGTCGAGCTGGCGGAACAGCTCGAAGGCGCCAATGACGGCGATGGAGGCGAAGACGACGCCGATCTGCGAGCCCAAGCCCCCCAGCACCACAATGGCGAGGATGATGGCCGATTCCATGAAGACAAAGGATTCGGGGCTGACAAAGCCCTGCCTGGTGGCGAAGAACGAGCCCGCGAAGCCGCCGAACATGGCGCCGATGGCGAAGGCCGTGAGCTTGGTGTTCGTCGTGTTGATGCCGAGCGAGCGGCAGGCGATCTCGTCCTCGCGCAAGGCTTCCCAGGCTCTGCCGATGGGCAGGCGGCGCAAGCGGTTGGTGACGAAGTAAGTGAGCAGCGCCAGCGCCAGGATCA
>JBKJQU010000147.1:0-3036 GCA_046594995.1 Aestuariivirga sp. | reverse complement strand
AGATGACGCCAGGACCTCAGCCGCACACCGCGAAAACCCCCGCATCAAATGCAAAACACCAGAGCGGCGGGCATTCAAACGAAATATCAATCTCTCAAAATCCATCAAATGCCAAATACGCAAACTTCCCGCTGGCGGGAGAGGACATAAGGAAAATGCTGAATGAAATTCACCCTCTCCTGGCTCAAAGACTATCTCGACACCACGGCGGCCATCGACGAGATCTGTGATGGGTTGATCGGCGTCGGGCTCGAAGTGGAAGAAGTGTCTGACATGACGAAGGCGCTGGCTCCCTTCAAGGTGGGCTTTGTGCAACTTGCCGAAAAACATCCCAATGCCGACAAGCTCCGGCTCTGCAAGGTCGAGACCGACATCGGCATGATCCAGGTGGTGTGCGGCGCGCCAAACGCGCGCACCGGCATCAAGGGCATCATCGCGCTTCCCGGTCACTTTATTCCCGGCACGAAGATCACGCTGGAGACCGGCGTCATCCGCGGGTTCGAATCACAAGGCATGCTGTGTTCCGAGCGGGAACTGCTGATTTCGGACGAGCATAACGGCATCATCGAAGTGGATGAGAAATGGCCCATCGGCACGCCCGCCGCGACGGCGCTGGGCCTCGATGATCCGATGATCTATGTGAAGGTCACGCCGAACCGCCCGGATGCGCTCGGCATTTACGGCATCGCGCGCGATCTTGCCGCCAAGGGCCTCGGCACATTGAAGCCGCTCGATGCGAAGGCTGTTCCCGGCACCTTCGAGTCTCCCGTCAGCGTGTCGCTCGATTTTGCGGATGGCGATACGACACCCTGCCCGCTGTTCGTGGGGCGCCATATCCGTGGCGTGAAGAACGGCCCGTCCCCCGCATGGCTGCAACGCCGCCTCCGGGCCATAGGCTTGCGGCCCATCTCGACGCTTGTCGACATCACCAACTACATCACCTTCGCCTATGGCCGCCCGCTGCATGTGTTCGATGCGGCGAAGGTCAAGGGCAACATCCGCGCGCGCCTTGCGAAAGACGGCGAGACGCTGGAAGCGCTCGACAACAAGAGCTACACGCTCACCTCGGCCATGACGGTGATCGCGGATGATGCGGGCCCCGAGGCCATTGGCGGAATCATCGGTGGCACGCGCTCGAGTTGTACGGAGGAGACGACGGACGTCTTCCTCGAGGCGGCATATTTCGATCCCTTGCGCACGGCGGCCACGGGCCGCAAGCTCGGGATCACATCGGATGCGCGCTACCGTTTCGAGCGCGGCATCGATCCGGCCTTCACAGCCTCAGGTGCCGAGATCGCCACGCGCATGATCCTCGATCTCTGCGGCGGCGAGGCCTCGCATCTCGTGATGGCGGGCGCGGTGCCGAACACGTCGCGCATCTATTCGCTCCGCACATCGCGCGTCGCCTCGCTGGCGGGCGTCGATATTCCGGTGCCGCAGCAGAAGGCAATTCTCTCGGCGCTGGGGTTCGGCGTGAACGAAATGGCGAGCACGCTGGACTGCGCGGTGCCCTCATGGCGTCCCGACATTCACGGCGAGGCCGACCTTGTGGAGGAAGTCTGCCGCATCTATGGCCTCGACAATATTCCGCCTGCACCCATGGAGCGGCCAAGCGCCATCGCAAAACCGGTGCTAAATCCGCTGCAAAAGCGCATGCTGGCAGCGCGGCGCACACTTGCCACGCGCGGCTTCAATGAGGCGATCACCTGGGCGTTCGTGCCCGAGGATCATGCCAGGCTCTTCGGCGGCGGGCAGCCGGAGCTGAAGCTCGCCAATCCGATCTCGTCGGAATTGTCCGACATGCGGCCCTCGCTGCTCCCTAATCTTATTGCCGCCGCCGGCCGCAATGTGGATCGTGGCTTCGCCGACATGATGCTGGCGGAAGTGGGCCACGCCTATGCGGGCGACAAGCCTCAGGACGAGACGCTGCGTGCCGCCGGTATCCGCCGTGGCGCCTTCATGGGCCGCAACGTGCATGGGGGTGCGCGCGTGGTTGACGCCTATGACGCCAAGGCCGATGCACTTGCGGTGCTGGAGGCCGCAGGTGCTCCCGTTTCATCCGTGCAGGTCATTTCAGGTGCACCGTTCTGGTATCACCCGGGCCGCTCCGGCACGATCCAGATGGGGCCGCAGAACAGGCTTGCGCATTTCGGCGAGATCCACCCGCGCATTCTGGCGGCGATGGATGTGAAGGGTCCGCTGGTTGCCTTCGAGGTGATCCTCAATGCGGTGCCTGGTTCGAAGCCCAAGAGCGCCACGCGCGCGGCTCTCAACACGTCCGATCTTCTGCCACTGTCGCGCGACTTCGCCTTCGTGGTCGATGATACCGTCGAGGCCGAGAAACTCGTCAAGGCCGCGAAGGGCGCCGACAAGGTTCTTGTCAGCGATGTCAGCGTGTTCGATCTCTACAAGCTCGAGGGCGGCAAGACATCGCTCGCCATCGAAGTGACGCTGCAGCCCAGGGACAAGACCTTGACGGAGCCCGAGATCGAAGCGGTATCGGCAAAGATCGTGGCGGCGGTGACGAAAGCCACGGGCGGGATGCTGAGGGGATGACTTAAAAGAGGCCGTCACCCCGGCGAAAGCCGGGGCCCCGCTTTCTTCCCACCGCTTCGGTCCCGTTGTAAGAAGCTGGGCCCCGGCCTTCGCCGGGGTGACGGAATTTGGGGGAAGCACCGATGAAAACAGGCGACACACGCAAGGCTTTCGCGGATCTGAAAGCGCACCTCAAAGCCGGTGCACCGGCTGACATGCGCAAGGCCT
Organism: Aestuariivirga sp.; assembly: GCA_046594995.1. Classification (GTDB taxonomy): domain Bacteria; phylum Pseudomonadota; class Alphaproteobacteria; order Rhizobiales; family Aestuariivirgaceae; genus Aestuariivirga. The sequence goes on along the minus strand of JBKJQU010000147.1, from coordinate 273 downwards.
TCGCGCGTGATGCGAAGCGTTTCGTTACTCTCTCGGCCACAGCCGATGAGCTGCTGCTCGACTATTCGAAATGTGCTGTCTCGACCCGCACGATGAAACTTCTTGCCTCCCTCGCCAGGGCGGCGGATGTCGAGGGCAAGCGCGATGCGATGTTCGCAGGCGACATCATCAACACCACCGAGGGCCGCGCGGTTCTTCATACCGCGTTGCGCAACCGGGCCAACACACCGGTGATGGTGGACGGCCGGGACGTGATGCCCGATGTCAACGCGG
>JBKJQU010000123.1:0-11416 GCA_046594995.1 Aestuariivirga sp. | reverse complement strand
GAATAGTGAAGACGCTCACCCTCTCCTCCGGCGAAACCATTCCCGCGCTTTCGCCCATATGCCAGGTCCCGAGGCCTAGCGCGGGAATGGTTTCGCCGGAGGAGAGGGTGAGCGTCTTCACTATTCAAACCGCTCGGGCATGCGGTCTTCACGAGCGAGATTGCCAAATCTGGTGAAACGACCATCAAACTGCAGTTCAACTTTTCCAGTGGGACCGTGGCGCTGCTTGCCGATGATGACTTCCGCGATACCTTGCATGCGGTCGCCGTCCTCCTGCCACTTGAGGTATTCGGTGGTGTTAGGCTTCGGCTCCATGCGGGCATGATAATATTCCTCGCGGAACACGAACATGACGACGTCGGCGTCCTGTTCGATCGAGCCCGATTCACGAAGGTCGGCCAATTGCGGGCGCTTGTCCTCGCGCGATTCCACCTGACGCGACAGCTGCGAGAGCGCCATGATCGGCACGTTCAGTTCCTTCGCCAGCGCTTTCAGGCCCACGGTGATTTCGGTCACTTCCTGCACGCGGCCCTCGGAGGCCTTTCGCGCGGAACCCGCCAGAAGCTGGAGGTAGTCAACAACGATCAGCCCCAAGCCCCGCTGGCGCTTCAACCGCCTTGCGCGCGCCGCGACCTGCGCGATGGTGAGGCCGCCCGTATCATCGATATAGAAGGGCAGGGACTGCAGCTCGCGCGCCACCTCGACGAGCCGGTTGAATTCCTCGTCGGTGATCTTGCCACGCCGGATATATTCGGAAGAGACCTCAGCCTGTCCGGAGATGATACGGGTGGCCAGCTGCTCGCTCGACATTTCGAGCGAGAAGAAGGCGACGAGGCCACCGTCCTTCACCAGCGTCGATCCATCGGCCAGATATTCCGCCTGGAAGCGCTTGGCGACATTGTAGGCGATGTTGGTGGCCAGTGCCGTCTTGCCCATGGCGGGGCGTCCGGCGAGGATGATCAGGTCGGAGGACTGCAAGCCGCCGAGCTTCTCGTCGAGATCGCGCAAACCGGTGGAGAGGCCCGACAATCCGCCATCGCGCTGATAGGCGGCACTCGCCATATCGATTGCCTGCGTCAGCGCCTGCACGATGGGCTTGAAGCCCTGGCCATACTTGCCGGTCTCGGCCATGGAATAGAGGGTCTGCTCGGCGCGCTCGATCAACTCTTTCGAGGTGTCCTCGACATCGGGGTCGAAGGCCTCGTTGACCATTTCGGTGCCGATGCCGATGAGCTTGCGGCGCTGGGCCAGCTCATAAATCGAGCGGCCATATTCCTCGGCATTGATGATGGTGGTGGCGTTGGCTGCAAGACGGCCCAGGTAGGCGGTGCCGCCGATATCCCTGATCGTGGCATCATTCTCGAAATAGGTCTTCAGCGTCACCGGACTGGCCAGCTTGCCGATCTTGATCAGCGTCGATGCGGCTTCATAGATGCGGGCGTGCAGCGGCTCGAAGAAATGCTCAGGCGTGAGGAACGACGAGACCTTGTCGCAGGCCTCATTGTTAACGAGGATCGCACCCAGCAGCGCCTGTTCCGCCTCCAGATTATGGGGCGGGGTGCGGAAGGTATCGTCTTCGGTGCCGGTTTCGACCGGACGGAGATTCGGGACAGCGGACATATCACCCTGTTAACGGATGAGCCCTGCAAAGAGGACTCTGAAACAGCTTATCCGCAGTATCCACACCCCAAAGGCAACAATGTGGCCACAATCCGTTCTGGTTTCGTTTTATTCGGCGGGAACTGACCGCAGCCGCTTCACCCGCGAGTCGATCTTCCGCAGGCGTTCCTCTTCCTCGATCATGTAGTTGCGGGTCAGCGGCAGGGCGTGCTGGTCCCTAGCGAACTGGATCTGGAAGTTGTTCATGCCCGCATAGCGGAAGGCGCATTCGGACGTGACGAGGTAGAACTCCCACATACGGCAGAAGCGCTCGTCATAGAGTTCTTTCGCACGCTCGCGGTTGTGCTTGAAGCGCACCGCCCATTCCCGGATCGTCCTGGCATAGTGCAGCCGCAGGATCTCGACGTCGGTGACATAGAGTTTCGAGCGCTCGATATGGGGCAGGACCTCGGACAGGGCCGGAATATAGCCGCCGGGGAAGATATATTTCTTTACCCAGGCGCTGGTGGCGCCGGGGCCGTCGGACCGGTTGATCGAGTGCAATACCGCTACACCATCCTCCTTCAGAAGCCCGTGCACCTTGCCGAAGAATTCCTTGAAGTGGCCAACGCCCACATGCTCGAACATGCCGACCGACACGATGCGGTCGAATTTCTGTTCGAGGTGGCGGTAGTCCTTCAGGTTGAACTGCACACGATCCGAGATATCGCGCTGCCGGGCACGCTCGTTCGAGAGCTTGTGCTGCTCTTCCGACAGCGTCACACCGGTCACCTCCGCGCCGCAGGTTTCGGCGAGGTAAAGCCCCAGGCCGCCCCAGCCGGAGCCGATGTCCAGCACCTTCATGCCGGGCTTGATCATCAGCTTGGCGGCCAGATGGCGCTTTTTCGACAGCTGCGCATCTTCCAGCGAGCTGTCGTCGGTTTCAAAATAGGCGCAGGAATATTGCCGGTCACGGTCTAAGAAAAGATCGTAGAGCGCGCCCGAAAGATCATAATGGTGCGCCACGTTGTTCTTGGCCTTGCCCACCGGATTGTATTGATCCATGCGCTTCAGCATCTTGCGCACCGCGTAAGCTGCCTTGGCGATCTTCGGCATGTTGCCGGTGCCGGCATTGGCCATCACCAGCGCCATCACCTCATACAGCGTGCCCGTGGTCAGCTGGAGTGTGCCGTCCATGTAGCATTCGCCGAAATAGAGGTCGGCATCGGCGGCGATCTTCGTCGCGGCGGACGGGGTAATGCTGAAGCCCACGGGAGTTCCCGTGCCGTCGCCATATTCGTGGATTTTGCCGGCAGGATCGGTGACGTGAAGCGTTCCCGTCTTCATCACCGTCTTCAATGCGCGATCAAGAAGCCCATACATGACGCCCCCCTGCCTCATGCGCGGCCAAAGCCGCCACGAAGCGCTCCACCCAAAGTCCTATTATTAACGAAAGTTTAATATCAGAACCGCACCTCCTGCAAGCCCCTTGAGTCCAGAAGGGTTAATCCGCTTGACTACCACTCAAGCTTTCCCGGCAATTCCATCCACTTCCAGCAAATGACCCGGCACCAAACACGCGAATGGTAGCAGCGCCGCCGAAAAGCCACCCTATTCGCATGACCAACGCCAACCCCATCCACCGTCTGGCAGACCTCCTATGATCGGCAGGGCAAGCTTGCAAATGAAACCATTAGACCAAGCGGTCAGGCAGACCAGTAAAGGTAAAGGGTAACACATCATGGATGTCGGAGTTACTGCGACAGTGATGTGACGATGACGGTCCTGACTGTAATCCTCGACATTAACAGCAGTTCTTGTTATGTTCTGATATCAAAGCGGAGTACCTAAATGGCCAACGTCACATTTTTCGTCATGATACCATTCAAGAAGATGAGGGGCGGGATTGTTGCCCAGACGGGCGTGCAATGCCAGTCGGAGCGCTCAGCCATTTCGCAGGCGCATGGTGCCGTTTCCAAGGGAGCAGTGGGCGCCATCGCTTTCAAGCGCTCCGGTGATCCTGGGCTTGGCGAATACGGTGAGGCAACGCTTATTTGCCAGGAGGGCGAGCTGCCGGACAGCATTGAGGACATGCTCGCCGCGTAAAATCGCGAGCGTCATTTTTTTTCGCGTAAAGCCAAAGAGCTACGGTGCCGGTCCAGCACTGAACTTTCTCCCGGCAACATTTCAAATCCTTGGCAGCTGCGCAGTCCTGCCTTGATGCATCAATTAAAAAGGGCCACCTCTCGGCAGCCCTTTTCAATTTCAGATGACTTACGCTTATCCGCGGTCGTCGTCGTCGCCTTCTTCCTGTTCGAACAAGGCTTCGGCAGCGGCGCGGATTTCGGCGCGGTCGGAGACGGGTCCCGAGAGATCCTCGCCACGGCCCTGTGCGGCTGCTTCTTCCGCCGAGCGGGCGACGTTCACTGTCACCTTGACTTCGACTTCCGGATGCGGCGAGACGATCACGGTGTAGACGCCGACCGTTTTGATCGGAGACTGCAGCTGGATGTGGTTGCGGTCGACGGTGACGCCCGCGGCAGAGGCTGCCTCGGCAATGTCACGGGGCGAGACCGAACCATAAAGCTGGCCCGATTCACCGGCCTGGCGGATAAGCGTGAAGCTCTTGCCGTCCAGCGACTTGGCCTCCTCGCCCGCTACGGTGCGGCGTTCGGCGTTGCGGGCTTCGAGTGAAGCGCGGTCACGTTCGAACTTGGTGCGGTTGGCGTCGGTGGCGCGAAGGGCCTTGCCCTGGCGCAGCAGGAAATTCCGGGCGAACCCGTCCTTTACCTTCACCACTTCGCCCATGGCGCCCAGCTTGGCGACGCGCTCGAGAAGAATGACTTCCATGTTACGCTCTCCTTACTTCAACACGTAGGGCAGAAGCCCCAGGAAGCGCGAACGCTTGATGGCGCGGGCCAGTTCGCGCTGCTTCTTCGCGCAAACCGCGGTGATGCGGCTCGGCACGATCTTGCCGCGCTCGGAAATGTAGCGCTGCAACAGGCGCACATCCTTGTAGTCGATCTTCGGCGCGTTCTCGCCGGTGAAGGGGCAGCTCTTCTTCCGGCGGAAGAAGGGGCGGCGTGCTTGCGGAGCGGACATCAGTTGTTCTCCGTCTCGACGGGGTTGTCATTGCGGTCGTCGCGGCGCTCGCGGTCTTCGCGGCGGCGCATCTGGGCGGAGGGACCTTCTTCAAGGGCCTCGACCTTCACCGTCATGTAGCGGATCACGTCTTCCGAGATCGACATCTGGCGTTCCATCTCGATGACGGCGGCCGAGGGTGAGTCGATGTTGAAGAGCGTGTAATGCGCCTTGCGGTTCTTCTTCACCCGGTAGGTGAGGGACTTCAGTCCCCAGTATTCGGCCTTGGTCACCTTGCCGCCACCGGCGGCAATGATGCCCTTGTACTGCTCGGTCAGGGCTTCAACCTGTGCCGGGGCAGCGTCCTGACGTGTCAGGAACACGTGCTCGTAAAGAGCCATATGGATTAGCCTTTCAAAATTACGTTTCAGCTTTCAACATCCGGCGCAGAGCCTCTTTCGAACCTGGTTTAAAGGCTCGAAAGACCGGTCAAACGAAAGAGCGGAGACACGGGAAGCCGGGGTTCAACCCCTGACCCTTTACCTTTTCAGGCGCACGGTCCTTCCTTTCAGCCCCCAGCCGGGTGCCTATTGGCGAGGCGGCTTATGGCGGAACTTGAGCCTCAATGCAAGCTTTCGTCCGGACCGGGCAGATGTAACACGAAAGTGTATTTCGGCTGGTTGCGGGCATTTTGGAAACATGCAAGCTTTTGCCCATGTCTGCAACATGGCCACGCCATCGGAACAGGGGTTTGCGAGGCGTTCTTCGCCTTTTGATGCCGTGTGTTCTGGCCATGCTGATTGCGGTGAGCGTGAGCCTGCCCAGCCTGCAGGCCAATGCTGCAGGGTCTGGTGTTGGCGTTTCATACCAGTACTGCCCGCTGCACAACAATGCCGGCCGCGATGCCAGCTGCTGCATTCTCTGTGCTATACCTTCTCCCGGTGCCGCTCCAGATGCCGATCCATATGTCATTGCGCTGCGCCTCTCGCATGGCGTCGCTCTTCATTTCGCAACCGGGGTATCTGCAGCACACGGTCCTGAACTGACCGCAAACCTTCCGACAGGCCCGCCTGCTGCATTGCGATGTTCGAGCATTCATCAATGGCTCGCAGCCCTCGCGGGGGATTGCTCGGGAGGAGCCCCAGTTCTGTGAGCGAAATTCATCTATTGATGAACAATGATCGTTTGTAGCGATTTTCGAGACGCGCTTAGTGTATTGGCACATCTTAACAGCGCAATCTCGAAAGGAATGGACTATGACACGAGCGATTGGTGTTATCAGCCTTGCCTGCGCGTCCGCCATGGTCTTTGGTGTTATAACAGCAGATGCGGCAAAGGCTGGAGAGCAGCTGATCAAGCGCACCGAACTGCTGCGCGCCGATCTGGCCGGTATCAGCGGCAGGGAAGCCGTCATCTATATTGCCGATCTCATGCCAGCCGCCGCCGGCGGAAAACACACTCACTATGGCAATGAGTTCGTTTACATAATCGAAGGCTCACTTGTCATTTCTCCGGACGGCAGGGATTCCGTGACCTTGAAGGCGGGCGAGGCCGCGCATCTTGCGCCTGACATCATCCATGCCGCCCGCAATGGCAGTAATAGTGAAACCGCCAAAGTTCTGGTGGTGTTGACGGTCGAGAAGGGGAAGCCTCTGGCCGAACCGGCAAAGTGATGCGCCGCTTACGGGATGGGCTGATTTTGCGATTTGGATAAACTGGACTATGCTTGCTTCGGGCTACGTTGGAATATCCCCGATGCGGCGTAAGTTGCCATCATTCTCCGCCATCCGTGCGTTCGAGGCCTCGGCGCGGCACAGAAGTTTCAAGGAAGCTGCCGAGGAATTATGCCTCACGCAATCGGCAATTAGCCACCAGATAAAATTGCTGGAGGTATATCTTGGCTTGCCGCTATTCCGCCGCGGCGTGCGCGAAGTTTTGCTGACGCGTGAAGGATCAGAATATTTTGCTGAATTGACTCCAAGCCTCGATCAATTGATAGCGGCGACCGAGCGCGTCCGCGATTCAAATGATGGTGGACCTTTGGCGGTTCACAGCACACCTGCCTTTGCCACGCGCTGGCTCATTCCTCGACTGTCGTCGCTTCGCAAACAATATCCGGCAATCGAACCTCACATTTTCACCTCCCTCGAACCAGCCGATTTCACCAACGATGGGATCGATGTCGACATTCGCTTGGAGAGCGGCCCGGCAGCGGACATCGATCTGGAAGTATTGCTCACATCATCGCGATTTCCAGTGGCGAGCCCTGGCCTTCTCGACGGCATTTTTCCGCTGAAGTGCCCAAATGAATTGCGGCGATACACGCTGCTTCATGATGAAACGACCAAGGACTGGCAACGTTGGTTCGCACTAGCAGGTACCGGCCCTTTGGACACACACTGCGAACCGCATTTTGCCCACTGCGACTTGCTCCTGCAGGCCGCAATCCAAGGACAGGGGGTGGCTTTGGCATATGAAGTACTGGTGAGCGGCGACCTTTCGTCCGGGCGACTGGTAAAGCTCTCCGATACTGAGCTTCCGCCTGCTGCCATCTACAGCATTGCCACACCCACCGCATGGCGAAACCGCCCCAAGATTCGAATGTTCTGCGATTGGCTGTTGGCAGAAGCAGGTCAGCCCTCCGCGGCACGCGGAACCCTCTGACGCTGCGTGGAAGATTGACAAGTCGGAGCCAGTGAACAAGGATCGAGAACTTCAATTCACGGCGGTGTTATGTCGGTAAGCAGCGAAAGCGTCATCGAATTCCGGAATGTGACCAAGCGCTTCGGCGACGTGGCCGCAGTCATCGACAATAATCTTTCCGTACGAACCGGCGAGTTCCTGTCGATCCTCGGGCCGTCGGGATGCGGCAAGACGACGAGCCTCCGCATGATGGCGGGCTTCGAGCAGCCGACGTCTGGCGAGGTGTTCCTGCGCGGCGAGAACGTTACCGGCGTTCCAGCCTATCGCCGCCCGGTTAACATGGTGTTCCAGCATTATGCACTGTTTCCGCATCTCTCCGTTGCCGACAATGTCTCCTATGGCTTGCGTCAGCGCAGCCCGAAGCCCTCGCGGAGTGAAATCGACAAGGCGGTGGACGAGGCCCTCGCCATGGTACGGCTCGAGGGCTACGGCAAGCGGCGCTCCTATGAACTCTCGGGCGGCCAGCAGCAGCGGGTGGCACTCGCCCGTGCGCTGATCAACCGTCCCGCTGTGCTGCTCCTGGACGAGCCGCTTGCCGCCCTCGACCGCAAGCTGAGGCGCGACATGCAGATCGAATTGCAGAACCTGCAGCGCGATGTCGGCATCACCTTTCTTCTCGTCACGCATGACCAGGAAGAAGCACTCTCGATGTCGGACCGCGTTTGCGTGATGCGCGAAGGCCGCATCGTGCAGTCTGGCTCTCCTCGCGAACTCTATGACCGGCCCATCAACCGTTATGTCGCCGATTTCGTCGGCAAGACGAATTTCTTCGCAGGCCCCAGTGCATCGGAAGTCCTGAGCGTGCGCCCCGAGATGATCGAGATCGCAGCCAGCGTGAAGCATCTGCCCGAAGGGCTTTCGGCAAAGGTGCCGGTAAAGGTTCTGAACCGCATCTTTATCGGCGAGCACACGGAGTATCGCGTGGCGAGCGACACGCTTGGCGAATTCATGGTGATGGCGCCGCGGAAATTCGAACGCGAGGCGGGGACTTACGACATCGGCGACATGATTGCGGCAGGGTGGCGCGCCGACGTCGAGCGCATCCTGCCCAACAACTGATCGAAGCGACTAAAACAGGGAGACGTAAAATGACAAAGACACCGGACCATATCTCGGCCACGAAATTCATGGAGGAACTCCGCCGCTTTCAGAAGGGCAGCATCTCGCGCCGCCAATTTCTCGGCGTCACGGGCTTGGGGCTTGCGACTGCGGTGATGAGCAGCGCGGTTCCGGGCTTCCGCCCGCGCCGGGCGCAGGCCGCACTTTCGGGCACACTCAACGTCACGACGTGGCCCAATTATTTCGCGCAGGAAAACTACGACGCCTTCACCAAGCAGACGGGCGTCAACATCAACGTCAATGTCTTCGGTTCCAACGAGGAAATGCTGGCGAAGCTGCAGGCAGGTTCGACCGGCTGGGACGTGCTCGTTCCCACCAACTACACGATCTCGACCTACAAGAGCCTCGATCTCATCGAACCGCTCGATCTCAAGCTGATGGCCAACTACGACCAGGCCTCGCAAGACCCGCGCTTCCTGGGACCGGGCACCATTGACGGCACCGTCTATGCCGTGCCGAAAAACTGGGGCACCACGGGCTTCGTCATCAACACCAAGACTGCGACCCAGAATCCCACCACGTGGAAAGAATATTTCGAGCTTACGCAGGGCGCGCTGACCGGCAAGGTGACCATACACGATTATCAGCTCACCACTATCGGCAGTGCCGCCAAGGCGCTCGGCTATTCCTTCAACACGCTGGACGAGAAGGAACTTGCTGAAGTCGAAAAGCTGCTCATCGCCACCAAGCCGCATTTCTTCGGCATCACCTCGGACTATCAGCCCGCCATGCGCAACGGCGATGCCGCGATGGCGATGTGCTGGACCAATGACGGTGCCCAGCTTCACCGCGACATGCCGGAAATGATCTATGTGCTCGGCAAGGACGGCGGCGAAATCTGGGTTGACCATTATGCCGTGATCAAGGGTGCGCCGAACCGCGATGCAGCCTATGCCTTCCTTGATTTCATCCTGACGCCCGAAGTCAACGCCAAGGAAATCATCGCCCACGGCGCACCGTCCACCGATGCGCGCGTCAACAAGATCCTGCCGAAGGATTTCCTCGACAATCCGATCCTCTATCCGGCGGAGGATCTGCTGACCGCGCTTGAATACGGCGCGGCCGAAACGCTCACCAGCCCGGCGCGTGCCGAGTTGATGGCCCGCTTCAAGTCGGCATGAAGCATAAGTGTAATGACCGTCACCCCGGCGAAAGCCGGGGCCCCGCTTCCTGCGCACGATCAACGCCGAGTCCCCGCTTTCGCGGGGATGACGAACACAAGAAAGTGCGATGATCGACGCCTCGCGGAGTTCGCGGAGTTCAAAGACAGTCACGGCGATTCTTCTGGCGCCGGCGACGGTGTTTTTCATCTTCATGCTCATCGCACCACTGCTCGTCGTGCTGGTGTTTTCCTTTGGAGAGCGTGCGCCCGCAGGCGGCTATGCGCCCGCCTTCACGCTTGAGAACTACGCCAATCTTCCCGCGCGCGGCAAAGCCTTCCTCAACACGCTGACGCTCGCGCCCATCGGCACTCTGCTCACTGCACTTTTCGCTTTCCCGATGGCCTATTTCCTCGCGGTGAAGGTCAGCACCCGCTGGCGGGTGACGCTGCTCGTCCTCGTCATGGCGCCGTTCTGGACGAGCCAGCTGCTCCGCTATTATGCGTGGATCATGATCTTGGGCAACAAGGGCATTCCCTCATGGCTCGGCTGGATCGGCATCACAGACGTACGCATCATCAACACGCCATGGGCGGTGCTGATCGGCGCGGTCTACGGCTTCCTGCCGCTGATGGTGCCGCCCATCTATGTCTCGCTCGAAAAACTCGACAAGCGTTTGCTCGAAGCCTCTGCCGATCTTGGCGCCACGCCCACGCGCACTTTCCTGCAGGTGACATTGCCGCTGGCGCTGCCGGGGGTTGCCATGGGCTCGATGCTGGTCTTCATCCTGCTGATGGGCGATTATATCCTTCCGCAGTTCCTTGGCGGCGGAAAGGTGTTCTTCATCGGCAACGCGCTGGTCGACCTGTTCCTCCAGTCGCGCAACTGGCCGTTCGGCGCGGCGGTGTCGGTTGCGCTCGTCGCCATCATGTTCGTCACCATCTATTTCTACATGCGCTTCGTGCTGTCGCAATCCGACACGCGGCGCGCGGCATTGGTCTAGCCCGATGCGCGTCTATGCTTTCTTCATATATATTTTCCTCTACGCGCCGATCGCGCTCATCGTCGGCTTTTCCTTCAATGCCGGAAAATACGCGATGGACTGGCAGGGCTTCTCGCTGTTCTGGTACGGCAAGGCCTTTTCCAATCCACTGATCATGGAGGCGCTCCGCACCAGCGTGATCATCGCGCTGGCCACCGCATTCCTCTCGTCCATTATCGGCACCATGACGGCGCTCGGCCTCGAGCGGATGCGCGGCTGGCTCCGCATCACCTTCGATGCGCTGATCTATATCGCCATCATGGTGCCGGGAATCGTCATCGGCATTTCAACGCTGATCGCCTTTGTGTCGTTCTTCGACATCGTCAATCCGTGGCTCGTCAGCGCCGTCAACGTGAAGCTCGAAATGGGCACATGGGCGGTGATCGCGGCGCATGTGCTGTTCAACATCGCGGTCGTGGCGCTGCTGGTGCGGGCAAGGTTGCAAGGCATGGACCGCAGCCTTGTCGAAGCCTCGAACGATCTTTACGCCACGCCATTCGGAACCTTCCGGCAGGTGGTGCTGCCGCTGCTGGCGCCGGCCATCCTCGCGGGATTTCTTCTCGCCTTCACCTTCTCGTTCGAGGATTTCATCATCGCCTATTTCGTGGCGGGACCGGATACCACGCTGCCGATCTACATGTTCTCGTCCATCCGCCGCGGCGTCACGCCGGAGATCAACGCAGTGGGCACCGTCGTGCTGCTGACATCCTTCGCACTTCTTGTGGTGGCACAATTCATCCTGCAGCGCGGGCCGAAGGCGGCGCGGGGTTAA
>JBKJQU010000091.1:0-4124 GCA_046594995.1 Aestuariivirga sp. | reverse complement strand
GACCCACGCATTCGGAGCGTCGGTTATCATGGCATAGTGGTTGCTGATCATCATCACCAGCACGGGCAATGTCAGATAGGTGTTGTGAAGCGAGCGCTGCTTGCCAATGGCGCCGAGGCGCGGATCGGGCTTCTGGCCGGCAATGAGAGACGCCGTGATCTTGCGCTGGTTGGGTATGATGACCATGAAGACATTGGCCGCCATGATGGTGCCGACAAGTGCACCCACATGGATGAACGCGCCGCTGCCCTTGAACACATATGTGAAGAGCCAGGCGAAGGCGAGGATGAGCGCGAAAACGGATGCTGCAAGCGCGCCGGTGTTCTTGCCGATGGCTGAGCGGCAGAGCGCATCGTAAATAGCCCAGCCCGCCGCAATCGAGACCACGGAAATGAGGATCGCCTGCCACGGCGCCAGCGGCAACACGGCGGGATCGATCAGATATGCGCTGGCCTGCAAGTAGTATTGCACAACGAGCAGCAGGAAGCCCGTGACCCAGGTGAGGTAGGCTTCCCACTTGAACCAGGTGAGATGGTCCGGCATCTGCGCTGGCGCGGAGAGATATTTCTGCACATGGTAGAAGCCGCCGCCGTGAACCTCCCAAGCCTCGCCACCCACGCCCGCTGGCAGGCCTTCAGGCTTCTTCAACGAGAAATCCAGCGCCACGAAATAGAACGACGTCCCGATCCAGGCGATGCCCGCGATCATGTGGCCCCAGCGGATGAGGAGGTTCAGCCAGTCGGCGATGAAGGGCTCCAAGTTCTAATGCTCCTCAAGAATACGCCTGCCGGAGAGTGCTCCCGCGGCAGGCGCTGTTTGGTGTCAGACGCTTATTGCGGCAGCTTGTCGTCGATGCCCTTGACGTACCAGTTCATGCCTAGGATGTCGCCATCGGGCAGGCCCTTGCCGGCCTCACCCACCACAGTGCCATCCTGCTTGGTGATCGGGCCGGTGAAGGGATGAAGCTTGCCGGTCTTGATCGCCTCTGCGGTTTCAGCGGCCGCCTTGGCCACGTCTTCCGGCAGGTTGGTGTAGGGGGCGAGGCTGACCGTGCCTTCGGCCATGCCATCCCACGAGGATTCAGACTTCCACGTGCCATCGATCACCTGGCCGACGCGGCGGACATAGTAAGGCGCCCAGCTATCGATGATGGCGGTGAGTTGTCCCTTGGGCGCAAACTTGATCATGTCCGAGGCCTGGCCAAAGCCGACTGCGCCAGTCTTTTCGGCTTCCTGCAGCGGAGCAGCGGAATCCGTGTGCTGCGAGAGCACGTCGGCACCCTGGCTCAGCAGAACCTTGGCGGCATCGGCTTCCTTGCCGGGGTCGAACCAGGTATTGGCCCAGACGATCTTCACCTTGAAGTCCGGGTTTACCGACTGTGCGCCTAGCATGAAGGCGTTGATGCCGGCGACGACTTCCGGGATGGGGAAGGAAGCGATGTAGCCCGCCGTACCGGTCTTCGACATCTTGGCCGCGATCTGGCCGATGACGTAGCGGCCCTCGTGGAATTTGGCGTTGTAGGTCGTCACGTTTTCGGCGGTCTTGTAGCCGGTGGCGTGTTCAAACTTCACATCCGGAAATTTCTTGGCGACCTTCAGCGTCGGCTCCATGAAGCCGAAGGAGGTTGTGAAGATGATATTGCAGCCATCACGCGCGAGGCGCTCGATCGCGCGCTCGGAATCAGCCTCCGGCACGCTGGCGACATAGGCCGTCTCGACCTTGTCACTATAGGCGGCCTTCACGGCCTCCAGGCCCTGATGATGCTGGTAGGTCCAGCCGAAATCCTCGATGGGGCCGACATAGACCCAGCAGGCCTTGGTCGCGGCGGATGCCGCTGTGGCGCTCACACCCAAGGCTAGCGCCGCCGCGGCGGCTGACAACAACAGTTTCTTCATCGTAACGTTCTCCCTTTACAATTCAGACTTTTTTCAACGATCAGGCACGAAAGGCTGCCCCAGCGAGGCCGGGGTGTTCTTTCTCATCATCGCGCGGTTGCCCGAGATGATCACCAGAACCGCAATGGTGACGACATAGGGCAGCGAAGACAAGAACTGCGATGGTATTCCCCAGCCTTTTGTTTGCACGATGAAGGCAAGGATTGAAATAGTACCGAAAAGATAAGCACCAACCAGCGCCCGCCATGGCAGCCAGGAGGCAAATACCACCAGAGCCAGCGCGATCCAGCCGCGACCCGACGTCATGTTCTCGATCCATTGGGGCGTGTAGACCAGTGACAGATAGCCACCGCCCAAGCCAGCACAGGCGCCGCCGAACAACACGCAGAGATAGCGGACGCGAATGACGTTGTAGCCAAGCGCATGCGCGGAGGCATGGCTGTTGCCCACGGCGCGTACGATGAGGCCACCCTTGGTCTTGAACAGGAAGTAGGCCACGCCCGCAGTGAGCAGCACGGCAAAGGGTATCAGCGGATCGATGCCTCCAATGGCCGGAACCTTGACGCCCGGTTGTCCGACGAAGGCCTCGCCGATCTGGCCGGAGAGACCCAATCCCAGAAGAGTCAGGGCCAGACCTGTTGCTACCTGGTTTGACACCAGCGTGAGGGTGAGGAAGCCGAAGAGCAGCGACATGAGCATGCCGGCGAGGATTGCGGCGATGAGACCAAGCCACGGCGAGCCTGTCATCAGCGCCGCGCCGAAGCCGCAGACGGCGCCCATTACCATCATACCCTCAACGCCCAAGTTGAGCACGCCGGAACGCTCGACCACGAGTTCGCCCAAGGCCGCCAAAAGCAGCGGCGTCGCCGCCGTCATGATGATGGTGAGAACGGTGAAATCCATGATGCTACTCGGCCGCCGGAGCAAGAGCGGGGCGCGCGGACTCGAAGCGGACGCGATAAAGAATGAGCGTATCGCAGGCGAGAATGAAGAATAGCAGAATGCCTTGAAACACCTTGGCGATCTTGTCCGAGATGCCGAGCGTCACCTGCGCGCTCTCACCGCCGATGAAGCTGAGCGCAAGCAGCAGACCTGCGATAATGGCACCGATCGGATTGAGCCGCCCGAGGAAGGCGACAATGATGGCCACGAAGCCGTAGTTTGGCGAATAGGGCGTTTGAAGCTGGCCAGAAACGCCCATCACATCGCTTGCACCGGCAAGCCCCGCGAGCGCGCCGGAGAGCACGAAGCAGAACAGCACGGCGCGTTCGGTGGAGAAGCCTGCGAAACGGCCGGCGCGTGGCGCGCTGCCAAGCACGCGAAGCTCGAAGCCCTTGAGCATCCGCCACATCACCAGCGCCAATACCAGCGCGGCGATGAGGGCGAAGAGTGCTCCCATGTGGATTTCACCCCATTTGGGCAGCAGTTGCCAGGCATCGAAATTGACCGTTTTCGGAAAGTTGAACCCCTGCGGATCGCGCCACGGCCCGCGCACAAGCCAGTCGAACAGATACTGCGCGACGTAGACGAGCATCAGGGAGGTCAGGATCTCATTGGCGCTGAACCGGTTCTTGAGAAGTGCCGGTATCGCGCCCCAGGCCATGCCGCCCAGTATGCCCAGCGCCAGCATCACAACCATCACGTCGGGCGTCTGCCATGCCGGAAAATAAACCGGTACCATGCCCGCCAAAAGTGCCCCCAGAATGAACTGGCCTTCAGCTCCGATATTCCAGACATTCGCCGTGTAGCAGACGGCTAATCCTGCTCCGATGAGTACCAGCGGTGCGGCCTTGACGATCAGTTGTTCGCGCGCCCAGTCTTGCGTGAGGGGCTCGACGAAGTAGACGAACAATGCCTCGAGAGGATTTAAGCCGCGCAATGCGAAGATGATGCCGCCCGCGATGACGGTAAGCACAAGCGCGATGATGGGCGAAAACACCATCATCTTGACAGAGTGCTCGGCGCGCTTCTCAAGCACGAGCCGCATGGGCCATCTCCTTCACTTCATGCTCGCCCGCCATCAGCAGGCCGATCTTTTCGGCGGAGATTTCAGATGCCGGACAGGCTTCCGACAGCTGGCCGCGGGAGATAACGGCTATGCGGTCCGCTACTTCGAAAATCTCATCGAGGTCCTGGCTGATCACCAGCACGGCAGACCCCTGTCGCGCGAGATCGATGATGGCCTGACGGATGGTGGCGGAGGCTCCGGCATCGACACCCCATGTCGGC
>JBKJQU010000385.1:0-3020 GCA_046594995.1 Aestuariivirga sp. | reverse complement strand
GCCCCGGTTATGACTGGCGCACCCCGCAAGACCAGCCGCTCACCATGAGCGAGGAAACGACCTATACCGGCGACACCGCGAGGATCGCCAACCCCGTGACCCATGAATGGTTTCATCCGCTCTCGGACGTGGTGAATGCCGTGATCGGCCCAGGCCAGCCTTTAGTGCTCGTTCAGCGCTTCCAGCCTGAGGCCGGCGCCGATCACGGCATTCACCACGTCCGAAAGCGGATGAAGCCATTCATGAGTCACGGGGTTGGCGATCCTCACGGTGTCGCCGGTATAGGTCGTTTCCTCGCTCATGGTAAGCGGCTGGTCTTGCGGGGTGCGCCAGTCATAACCGGGGCGTAAGTCAGGGAAACGCTCGTCCAGCGTCATCAGCGAGGGATGGCCCTCAAGCAAGTAAAGCCTGCCGCCGGGCTTCAGCAGCGAGGCCACCACCCTGGCCCAGCGCGCGATATCGGGCAGCCAGTTGATGGCGCCCCAGGTGACATAGACCATGTCGAAGCGGCCTTCGATCAGTGCGCGCGCGTCATAAACATTGCCTTCGACGAAACTTGCGTCGAGTTCGGTCTTCTTTTGTAACGCGCGCGCCGCAGTGATGGCGACGGGTGAGAAATCGAGGCCCACGCAACTTGCACCCCGCCGTGCAAGGCACAGGGTGTCGATCCCGAAGTGGCATTGGAGATGCGCGATCGACAAGCCCTTCACATCGCCGATCTCCTCATGCTCGATGTCGTGGAGATTGTCGGCGCCCGCGAGGAAGGCTTGCACGCGATAGCCGCCGGCCTCGTCCTTCACATGGATGGCGGCGCGGTCGTTCCAGTTCCTGCGGTTCTGCTCGAAGTGCGCGTGTGTCATGGTTCAGTTCACCGGCTGGCGGGCTTGCGCCGCGAAGCGGATCGAGAAGCGCGTGCCATTGTCATCGGCATAGTCGAAGTCGTTGCCAAGCTGCTGCGCGAAGGCGCGGATGAGGCGCGAACCCATGCCGCTGCTCGCCTGCGCTGCGGGGTCATGGCCCATGCCATCGTCGTGGATCACCAGTTCCGCCCTGTCCTCGCCGATCATGGCGAGGCGCACTTCAATGCGCCCGGCCTCGCGGCCCTCGAAGGCGTGTTTCATCGCGTTGCTGATCACCTCGTTGACGACAAGGCCCAGGGGCTGGGCAAGGTCCCGGTCTATCGTGGCGTCGGCAAGCCGCAGGTCCACCGTGATACTGCCGCTGGTGCTTTTCGAGATATTGCCGATCAGCAGCTTCAGATATTCCCGCAGGTTCACCTCCGTATAAAGGTCGGAGCGGTAGGCCTGCTCATGCACCGCACTCATCGCAGCGATGCGCCCGTTCATGGCGGCCTTGGCCTCGTCCGGGATCGGCTGCAGCTTGACGAGCGAGGCAACGCTCTGAAGATTGTTTTTGATGCGGTGATGGATTTCACGCATCAGCAGGTTGTTGCGCTCCACCGCCGCGCCAAGGCTCTGCCGCATCATCTCGTCGCGCTTCAGGAGCTTTGCCACCCAGCTTGCAAGCGCCGCAAAGCCGATCAGCAGGGGCACGAGGAGCGGCGCCAGCCGCCCTATTTGTTCCTTCAGGTGGGCCAATGCAAAACTGCGCGATACCGATGCGACGACGACCAGCGGCGCATTGGGCACCTTGCGGTATCCGACGATGCGTTCCATGCCGTCAACAGGCGAGCGTGTGTCATAAACACCCGTCGGGCTTTTCTTCAGAAGATCAGTGAACAGAATATAATTACCGAGGTTCTGCGGCTCTTTTGCCAGCGGGTGGCGCGCCACCAGCCAGCCGTCGTCGCGCAGCATGCCAACCGTCGATCCGGGGCCGAGATCGAGCGACGACCAGAAATCCGACATGACGGACGCCGGCATGCGCAGCATGGCGGCCGCGGCCATCCTGCCATTGCGCCTGATCTGCCGCGCGATCAGGAAAGAGCGTTCACCAGATGGCTCGATCACCATCGGAGAAATCGTCCATGTGCGCCCCTCCATAAGACCGGCAAGTGCGAGTCCCGCATCAATGCGCATATCGCCGGCATCCGGTGCGGTGGAGAACAGCGTCTTGCCGTCCGGGCCAACGATCAGCAGGTCGATGCCCGGCGGCAAATGCCTGATGTGCCGGCGATATTCCTCTACGACTTGAGGAGAGATGACGGTTGGATCGGGACCCGAAAGGCGGTCGCCTTCCTCCAGTGTCTGGAGGCCTGCTGCAACCAGCCATTCGATGTGGGTTGATACCACATGAGCCGAGGAAGCAGCCCGCACGCGGGCCTGTGCCAGCGCATCGGCATAGCTGTTCCACGCCAGCATGACGATGGCGGAAAGCAGCACCAGAACCAGCGCTCCGGCAATGGCCAGCACAGCAAAAGCCGCGGACACCTGCTTTCGCTTTGGAGTAGCGTCCGGCATTGAATTCCTTGATTGCCGCCGGTTGCTTAAGGAGTCCGGCATCATCGTGATGTTTTAGGTTCTATCGCCATTTGGTCAAGTCAACCATGGCCCGAACTGGTCACATGTAGATAAAGAAAACAAAACAGGGCCGGAAAAAAGTTCCGGCCCTGTCAGAATTTCAATGCAGCCGGCTTATGCTTCGACGGTCTTTGCCGGTGCCTTTCCGGCGGCTGGTGCCATGGCGCGCTGCTTTTCAACGATACGCGCCGACTTGCCGGTGCGGCCACGCAGATAATAGAGCTTGGCGCGGCGCACCTTGCCGTGGCGCACGACCTTGATCGAGTCGATCAGCGGCGAATAGACCGGGAACACACGTTCCACGCCTTCGCCGTAGGACATCTTGCGGACGGTGAAGTTCTCGTTGATGCCACCACCCGAACGGGCAATGCACACACCTTCATAGGCCTGAACGCGGGTGCGCTCGCCTTCCTTGACCTTCACGTTGACGATGACGGTATCGCCGGGGCCGAAGCTCGGCACCGCGCGCTGGGCGGCGACAATGGCCACCTGCTCTTTTTCGAGCTGCTCGATGATATTCATAATACGGTTCCTTTCGGG
>JBKJQU010000372.1:0-7536 GCA_046594995.1 Aestuariivirga sp. | reverse complement strand
CACGGCTGCGGGCCAGATAGGTCCTCATGCGGCCTAGAAGGCCCGTGCCCATCGAGTAGCCCTGGTTGCGGACGGTTTCGCGGCCAGGGCTACTCGATGGGCACGGGCCTTCTTGGCCGCATGAGGACCTATCTGGCCCGCAGCCGTGCAGAGCGTCAGCTCGCCCAGCTCGATGACCGGCTCCTTGCCGACATTGGCATGAAGCGCTCGGAAATCTCCAAGATGGTTTGGGGCAACTAGCGCATTGGGCGAGCAAGTGGAATCACTTGCGATGCGAAAAATATGCGAGAATCCAAGCTTTCGAGCAATTTATCGGCGGTCAATCGACTGCCGGTTGCCCTAAGCCACGGTCTTTGATTTCAGAGATCGGTTTCCCAGCCGGCTCCGCGTGAGTTGGCTACAAGGCGCTCGGGTGTCCTCCCTCCCGGGCGCTTTTCCGTTTGGGACTTGCTGAACACCAGCGCCGCCCAGTTGCCGCGCGTGATGCGGCGCGAAACCACCAGCCCCCGGTTCACATAGGTCGCCTCGATCCAGCGCATCTGTTCAAGCGTCAGTCCGGAGAGAACAAGGTCGCCGCCCGGCGCCAATGCCTGTGTCAGGTTCTGCGCCAGCGCCACAAGCGGCCGCGCCAGGATATTCGCGAAGATCAGGTCGTAAGGCGCTCCGGCTGTGATTGCTGAATGCTTCAGCCCCGGCGCCGTTATGCCCCGGATCAGTGGGCCAGCGCCATTTAGCGCCGCATTGGCAATTGTCACGCGCACGGCTTCAGCGTCGATGTCGCTGGCAACCGCCACCCGGCCCGCAGCCTTTGCCGCTGCAATCGCCAGAACGCCGGTGCCGCAGCCCACGTCCAGAATGCGTGAGGGTTTTCGCCGCTTCAGGATTTCGTCCAGCGCCAGAAGGCAGCCTTCCGTGGTGCCGTGGTGCCCGGTGCCGAAAGCCGTTCCCGCATCGATCTCAAGCGAGACGCCGCCGGTGCGCCGCCGGTGCCGGTCATGTGAGCCATGGAGGAAGAACCGCCCCGCCACCACGGGCGCCAGTCCTTCGAGGGATTGCCGCACCCAATCCTGCTGCGGCATGGGCGCGATCAGCGCATCATCGATGCCGACGGCGAGCGAGGCATCGAGCGCCTCATCCATTTCCGCGAAATAGAGAGCAACTTCCCACAGCCCCATCGCCTCGTTGGTCTCATTGATCGTAATTGCCATCGGCTCGAGGCGGTAATCGTCCTCGAGGCGAGACGCCAGTTCATTGGCCCCGTCGTGGGAGAGATCGGGAATGGTCAGCGTGAAATGGGCTTCGGTCATGGAAGCCGCGTTTAGCGGCCCCATGTGCCCAAGTCCATGACGTCCCACTCGATCAGGTGAGGGGGACGATCTCGATTTCCACGCGGCGGTTCTGCGACTTGCCGCCGGTCGAGGCATTGGTTGCCACGGGCTGGCTTTCGCCCAGCCCCAAAACCTGGAAGCGCTGCGGATTGTTGCCCTGCGACACGACATACTGCGCGACCGCGCCTGCACGGCGTTCTGAAAGATCGAAGTTATAGTCTTCTGCGCCATCAGAATCGGTGTGGCCGGTCACGTCCACCAGCGTCTTGTTGAATTCGGCCAGCACGATCGCCACCGAGTTCAGCACATCATAAAACTGCGGCTTCACTTCCGCACGGTCGGTGTCGAAGGTGATGGAGGAGGGCATGTTGAGGATGATGCGGTCGCCGGCGCGCGTCACCGAAACGCCCGTTCCCTCAAGCCGCTCGCGCAATTTTGCTTCCTGATTGTCCATGTAGAGGCCAACGCCGCCGCCTGCGATGGCGCCGATGCCCGCACCGATGAGCATCGATTTCCGCGAGGATGCATTGGTGGTCTTGCCAATGACGAGGCCCGCCGCCGTGCCCAGAAGGGCACCCGTTCCCGCACCGATCGCGGTGTTGGAAATCTTCTGCTCGCCCGTATAGGGATCGGTAGCGCAGCCAGCCAGCAGCGCGGCAGAAGCTGTAACCAAAATCAGTTTGTAGAACATCATTCCCCCCAACAACAGTTGTGGCTCAATCGCCCTCTGTTGTGACGGGAATGTGGTTAAGAATTGGTTATTCCGCGGCTTCGAGATCCTCATCGACAAGGAACCCGCCGGACTGGCGCTGCCATAACGAGGCATAAAGCCCACCCTTCCGCAGCAATTCCTGATGCGTTCCTTCTTCCACGATGCGGCCCTTGTCCATGATCACAAGCCTGTCCATCGCGGCGATGGTCGAAAGCCGATGCGCCACGGCGATCACGGTCTTTCCCTCCATCAGCGCATAAAGATTTTCCTGTATTGCTTGCTCGACTTCCGAGTCCAGCGCGCTCGTCGCCTCGTCCAGCACGAGGATCGGCGCATTCTTCAACAGCACCCGCGCAATTGCGATGCGCTGGCGCTGGCCGCCTGACAGCTTCACACCGCGCTCGCCCACATGCGCGTCGAAGCCTCTGCGTCCCTTGGGATCGACGAGGCCGGCGATGAATTCATCCGCATGGGCTTTCCGCGCGGCGGCTTCCACCGCTGCCATCGGCGCATCGGGATTGCCATAGCGAATGTTCTCGATCACCGAGCGATGGAGCAGGGAGGTATCCTGCGTGACGACGCCAATGGCCGCGCGGAGCGAGTCCTGCGTCATTTGCGAGATATCATGCCCGTCGATCAGGATGCGGCCCTGCTCAATGTCATAAAACCGCAAGAGCAGGTTGGTGAGCGTCGATTTGCCAGCACCGGAGCGCCCGACGAGTCCCACCTTTTCGCCCGGCCTGATGTTCAGTGTCATCTTGTCCAGCACCTTACGGTTGCCGGCATTGCCGACCTTGCCATAGTCAAACGACACGTTCTCAAAACTGATCGCACCCGCTGTCACAGCAAGCGGCTTTGCGTCCGGCACATCCTTGATGCTGCGCTCGCGCGCAATCGTGACGATGCCATCCTGAATGACGCCGATGTTCTCGAACAATCCCGCCACTTCCCAGATGATCCATTGCGACATGGCCTTGAGCCGAAGCGTGAGGCCGATGGCGAAAGCAATTGCACCGGTGGTGATGGCGCCCGTATGCCAAAGCCAGATCGACATCGCCGACATCGTGAAGATCAGCACGCCTGACAGTATCTGCAGCGTCGTGGTCATCAGCGTCGAAAGCCGCATGGAGCGGTTCACGGCGTCGAGCATCCACGTCATGCTTTCCTTGGCATAGGTGTCTTCACGGTCGGCATGGGCAAACAGCTTCACCGTTGGAATATTGGTGTAGCTGTCGACGACGCGGCCCGTCACCAGCGAGCGCATGTCGGCCTGCTCGGCGGAAATCTTGCCAAGTCGCGGAACAAAGTACCAGCAAGCGGCGGCATAGCCGGTCAGCCAGATCATAAGCGGCAGCATCAACCAGATGTCGCTCGTCGCCACCAGCAGCAGCGCGCCGAGAAAATACACCGCGACATAAACGACAACCTCGGTGAACTTCATCACCGCATCGCGGATGCCCAATGCCGTCTGCATCACCTTGGTCGCGACGCGGCCTGCGAAATCATTGGTGAAGAAGTCGATCGACTGACGCAGCACATAGCGGTGCGCCACCCAGCGGATGCGCATGGCATAGTTGCCACGAAGACCCTGATGTGAAATCGATTCCGAGATGAAGTTCAGAATGGGAAGGGCGAACAACACGATGGCGCCCATCACCATCAGCTTGGTGCCTTGCGTGTCCCAGAACGTTGCCCGGTCGGCCTGTGCCAGAATGTCGACGAGATCGCCGAGGAAGGCAAAGAGATAGACTTCCAGAAAGGCGATGATCGCCGAAAAGAACATCGACGCCACCAAAAGCAACCCGAAGGGCTTGGTGAAATGCCACGCAAAGGCGAACAGCCCCTGCGGCGGCATTGAAGGCCGCTGGGGCGGAAATGGGTCGACGCGGCCTTCCAGCCACTTGAAGAAACGGTTGATCACGGGGTCGCTCCAGACGCGCGGCCTTCCGATCTGGGAAGCCTCAGGTCAAATGTCCATCGCTAAGATGATTTGAAACCGCGTTATAGACCCCGGAACGATGGCAGGAAAGGGGCCGTCCTCACGCCGTGTGCGAATCCGCCCGCGCCAGCGCCAGTTGCAGCGCCCTGAAGCAGCTGACGTCGATAGCGGTTCCGAGCTCCTTTTCCATGATCTCATAGGCCTTGGGGACAGGCATCGCGGGCCTGTAGGGACGGTCGGCGGTGAGCGCATCGAAAATATCGGCAGTGGTGACGATCCGCGTTTCAAGATTGATCTCATCGCCCGCAAGCCCGCGCGGATAGCCCTTGCCGTTCAGCTTCTCATGGTGACCGCCTGCGACGGATGCGAGATCGGCAAAGATCGAAATGGACGCGAGGATATCTTCCGAATGCTTTGGATGGCTCTTGATCGCCGCGAATTCCTGGTCGGACAGCTTACCCGGCTTGTCGAGAATGGAATTCGAAATCGCCAGCTTGCCGATGTCGTGAAGTAGTGCGGCGCGGTTCAGCCAGCGGCGGCGCTCGCGGGATAAACCCATCTCCTCGGCAATCATGTCGGTGAACACCGCCACCCGTTCGCTGTGGCCGCGCGTGAAGGAACTCTTGGCATCGATCACCTGCGCGAAGGCCGTGGCGATCTGGTCGAGATAGTCCTCGTCCACATAGCGCTTGGCTTTCGCCGGCTCGAGGTCGAGGACGAGATCGGACAGGTCCTTCTCCTGCATCGTGTCCCAGAAATCCGGTTCCGACTGGATTTCGGCAAAGGCTTCGACCAGCACTGGATCGAACCATGTGCCGGCGCGGTTCTGGATTTCCTTAAGCGCCGCATCGGGGCCGTTGGCGATGTTGAACACGTCGATCACCTGCGCCATCAGCGCAATCTGCGAGAACAGCGGAATGGCATTGTCCTTCAGGCCTAGCGGCTTGCCGGTGCCATCCCAGCGCTCGTCCAGGTTCTGGATACCGTCGCAGACCTGTTTGGAGAAACGCATCCGCGCGGCGATCTCGGCGCCCCGGTGGCAGCGCGCCTCGATCAGCTCGCGGGAGATTTCGCCGCCGTTTTTCAGAATGTTGACGATGGCACGGAAACGTTCGGCAAGGCCCGCCTCAAGGCCTGTATGGCCCAGCACGAAGCGCAACGCCTGCGGCAGGGAGCCATCGATCAGCTTGAAGCCACGCTTGAAGCCGATGTCATCCGACAGATAGAGCTGGCAGATGCGCGCGGCATTGCTGGAGCAGCCGAGGTCCTTAAGAAGCAGCGTATAATAAAGGTCGGAGAGTTCATCAGGCCACAGCTTCAGCCTCGTTCCAAGCTGGGTTCCGATCCAGCAGCAGCGAATGCAATGGCCCTTGGGCTGGCCTTCGGTCAGGTCCAGGGCATGGCTGAGCGCTCCGAGCAATTCGGCAAGGCGGAGCTGATAATGTGGCGTCGCGGTCATCACCCCATTGAGAACGAGCAAGCTTAAGCAGCGGTGAATTCCGCCGCTCACATCTCCGTTATTTGCATGATGAGGCCATGTTTCGCGTGCTAATCATCGCGTTGAAATGCCGCCTGCCTCCCGTCTAATACCGCTTATCATCGCGTCGGCCCTGTTCATGGAAAACATGGATTCGACCGTGATCGCCACGTCGCTCCCTGCGATTGCAAAGGACCTCGGCACGGACGCGATCGTGCTGAAGCTGGCCTTCACGACCTATCTCCTCAGCCTCGCTGTCTTCATCCCTATCAGCGGTTGGCTGGCCGACCGTTTCGGCGCGCGCCATGTGTTCCGCGTGGCCATCGCCATCTTCACGCTCGGTTCCATCTCCTGCGGACTCTCCACCTCGCTTGGCGGCCTCGTCGGCGCCCGCGCACTTCAGGGTGTGGGCGGCGCCATGATGGTGCCGGTCGGCCGCATCATCCTGCTGCGGTCGATCCCAAAATCCGAGCTTGTCGATGCGCTGGCCTGGCTCACCATCCCGGCGCTCATGGGTCCGCTCGTCGGCCCACCCATCGGCGGTTTCATCACCGACACCTTCGGCTGGAGATGGATCTTCTGGATGAACGTGCCCTTCGGCATCATTGCGATCGGGCTTGCCACCGCGCTGATGCCTGAGACTGGCGTCGAGGAGGTGCCGCCGCTCGACGTGAAGGGCTTCCTGCTTTCGGGCCTCGGCCTTTCGTCCCTGATTTTCGGCCTCACGGTTCTGGGGCGAGACCTGCTGCCGGGCTACATGCCATCGGCGCTCGTCGTTTTCGGCATCGTCATGGTCATTCTCTATGTGCTCCATGCGCGAAGCGCCGCCGCTCCCATCCTCGACCTGCGGCTCTTGAGGATCGAAACCTTCAGGGCAGGGGTCGTCGGCGGCAGCCTGTTCCGCATCGGCGTCGGGGCCGTGCCCTTCCTGCTGCCGCTCATGTTCCAGCTCGCCTATGGGATGAGCGCCTTCCAGTCCGGCCTCATCACATTCATCGCGGCGGCGGGCGCCATTTCCATGAAGTTCGGCGCCGCGCGGATGATCCGCCGGTTCGGCTTCCGCCGCCTGCTGCTGGTCAATGGCGTGCTGGCCAGCGTCTCGATTTCGATCATGGGTCTGCTGTCCGATACCACGCCCTATGTCATCGCCCTGTCGCTGTTGTTCGTCGGCGGTTTCCTCCGCTCTCTGCAATTCACGGCCATGAACGCCATGGCCTACTCCGATGTCGACAATCAGCAGGCAAGCTATGCGACGACGCTCTACACCGTGGCCCAGCAGCTTTCGCTTTCCATGGGCGTCTTGCTCGCGGCTTTCGTGCTTGAAGCCGCACAGTGGTGGCGCGCGGAAGAAACCTTGATGCCGATGGACTTCACCATCGCTTTTGCGGTGGTCGCTGTCTGCTCGCTTGCGGCAATCTGGCAATTCGTCATCCTGTCTCCCCATGCTGGCGAAAGCGTGAGCGGGAAGGGGCCTTCGTCTCACGCAGACGTGACGAAAAACACCGCAGACGTGTGACACGATTTGGCGCACCAGGGCGTATCTTCTGTAACAAAGGGAGAAATACCATGAACCGCCGCAACCTGATGAGAACCGCCACGCTTTCCACCCTGCTGCTGGGCCTTGGCGGCTTCAAGCTCCGCGCCGAAGAGACGTTCGAGATTACGAAGACACCGGAAGAGTGGAAGGCGATGCTTACGCCAGAGCAATATGCCGTGCTGCGCGAGGAAGACACCGAGCGGGCCTTCACCTCCGCCCTGCTGGAGGAAAAGCGTAAGGGAACCTTCAACTGCGCCGCCTGCGACCTGGCCCTCTATGCCTCAGAAACCATGTATGAAAGCGGCACCGGCTGGCCAAGTTTCTTCGACGTGCTGCCGAACGCGGTGGGAAAGAAGGAAGACAATACAATTTTCACCAGCCGCACCGAAGTCCATTGCCGCCGCTGCGGCGGTCATCTGGGTCATGTCTTCGACGATGGCCCCAAGCCCACGGGCCTGCGCTACTGCATGAACGGCGTTGCCATGAAGTTCGTGCCTGCGGTGGCTTAACCCACGGTCCTCACCCAGAGGTGCCGCACATATT
>JBKJQU010000068.1:0-8109 GCA_046594995.1 Aestuariivirga sp. | reverse complement strand
TCCGGAAACGCTTTTGCAATCGCTTCCCGGTTCGCCGCGATCACGCCCCGCTCGGTGATGAGGCCGGTGACAAATTTTGCCGGCGTCACGTCGAAGGCATAATTCGCAACCTTCGATCCCTTCGGCACGATTTCCACCGTTTCGATCCGCCCGTCGCCGGTGCGGCCCGTCATGTGCGAAACCTCATGACCGCTGCGCTGCTCGATGGGGATTTCCTTTACGCCATCCACGACGTTGAAGTCGATGGTCGGCGAGGGGAGCGCCACATAGAAGGGCACACCGTTGTCATGCGCGGCCAGCGCCTTCAGATATGTTCCGATCTTGTTGCAAACATCGCCCTGCGCCGTCGTGCGGTCGGTGCCGACGATCGCCATGTCGACAAGCCCATGCTGCATCAGGTGCCCGCCCGTATTGTCGGGAATCACCGTGTGCGGAACGCCGTGATGCAGCAGTTCCCATGCGGTGAGCGAAGCGCCCTGATTGCGGGGCCGCGTTTCATCCACCCACACATGGATGGGAAGGCCTGCGTCATGCGCTGTATAGATGGGCGCTGTCGCCGTGCCCCAGTCGACGGTGGCGAGCCAGCCGGCGTTGCAATGGGTGAGAATGTTGATGGTGGCGCCCGGCTCTTTTCCGGCTGCGATTGTCTTGATGATCTCAAACCCGTGGCGTCCGATCGACTGGTTGATGGCCACATCCTCGTCCGCAATTTGTGCCGCGCGCGCATAGGCGGCTTCCGCCCGCGCGCTGTGCGGCGCGGGCTTCAGCGTCCGCGTCATCTCGTCCAGCGCCCATTTCAGGTTGATCGCCGTGGGCCGCGTCTGAACCAGAAGCTCATAGGCCTGTGCAAGTGATTGGTCGGACGTATCCTGCCGCATTGCCAGCGCCATCCCATAGGCGGCCGTGACTCCGATAAGCGGTGCTCCCCGCACCAGCATGTCCCTGATGGCGACGGCCGCGTCCTCAGGCGTCCACAAGGTGACGGTTTCGAAGACATGCGGGAACTTCGTCTGGTCGATGATGTCCACCGCCCAGCCATTCTCATTGAGCCAGATGGTGCGATAGTGCCGTCCATTCACGTTCATTCGAGAATCCTCCGAGGCGGCAAGAGTGGAGGATCGGTGCGAAACAATCAATCTCCCGATGGATCCTCCGCCTTCTCCCAGTGGCCCGGCCCTCGCCGCTTGCCGCCCTGCGCCACGTCCTGCAACTTGCCATCGCTGGCTTTGCCGCCCTGGTTATCCTTGCCGCCCGTGGGCCCCTTCTGATCATTGGCCCGGCTTGCTGTCTCGTCTGTCTTCTGTGCCATGGGTCTGTTCCTGTTCTGGTCGCGGGCGCAACCACCGCATCGCGCCAGAGGTTCCACTGTGCCGCCACGGCATTTCACTTGATGCGTGTGCGGAATTATCATCAAATGCTGTTGCAGCCGCGGCTTGTGGCTTGACATCCGCACCGACTCCAATGACTTGGAGGACGGCGGAAGAAATAAATCAACCGGCAGATTGGACTCATGGAAAGACCTCAAACTCTCCTTGCTTGAGTCTAGTAGTGGACGTTGCGAAGGCAGGATAGCGTTAATCAACCGTTAATGTGGAATCATCGATGATCGGCGTATCGGCCTCGTCCGTATACGGTAACGTCAGCGAGTCCCTTGGACACTAGAAGCATCGCTTGCCGGGCAGCAAAGCCTGAACCCGGCGCAGATCGGAACTCGTCATCATGACGCTCAGCTACAACACCAACGTATTTCCTTTGTTTCACCCGGCCTTGACCGAGGATCTGAAAGATCCTTGCCCGGTCTTCGATGGCGAGCTCTGGCATGTGTTCGGTTCAACCGGCACAGTGAAGAGCGAGACCTGGAGCATACTCCATGCCACGGCCCCGGATCTTTATGGTCCGTGGACGGAGCATAAGCCTGTCCGCCTCGATATCGAAGGCTCAGGGGTCGCGGCGCCTGGCGTGATTTTCGAAGCTGGCGTGTTCCACATGTTCATCCAGACGGAGTTCATGAAATCCGGCGGCCGTTGCGAGCATGCGGTTTCCAATGATGGCTTCACATGGGACGTTCAGAAGCCTGCGATTCTCGCTCTTCCCGGCACCGGTGAAGACGGTATTTATGATCCGCATCCGGCGATGATCAATGGCCAGCGCTATATCGTGTATTCGGGCATGCCATCCTTCACCAAGGTGCCGCAGCCCGATGTCTATCTTGCGCGAAGCCAGTCAGACTCGTGGTTCGGCCCGTGGAAGCGCCTCGGAAAGATTCTTGACCACAATGAACTGCCGCATCATAATTCCAGGGATCACGCGGATTATGAGTGGGGCATCGAGGGCGCGCAACTCGTGGAACTTCCAGATGGCCGCGTGCTGCTGAACGCAACCTGCTTTCTGCCCGAGGGCGCCCGCGGAAGCCGCCAGCGTGTGTTCTTCGCCATAGCCGATCGCGTTGAAGGGCCGTATGCTTCGGTGGGGCCCGTGCTTGATCCCGGAGAACCCGGCGAGAACGGCCACTCGACCGTTCTTGTCAACGGTCACGAGCTAACCCTTTTTTATCAGAGCCGCCGGGTTGCAACAAATCATCTGTGGCGCTTTGGCATTGCCAAATATGATCTTGAAAAGACGCAGCTTCTGCGCACCGCCTGACCATTAGTTCATCGTTCGCCTTATTGATCCGGAACATCGCAAGCTGTTCCGGATTTTGCTTGTGCGTGTCTTTCCACACGCAGCGATGAGGGAACAACTTCGCGTCTTTCGCGTTATTAAACGGCGGACACCAGAACTCCTCCAGAATTGCATCTCGTGAAGGCTCGCGAGTTCCTTCAGCCTGTGCCTTCATTTCCAGCAGCAGAGATCCGGAAACGGAGCGGTCCAGCCAGCGGAACGAAACCCCGCCTGGAAGATTACCATACTCGCGCACGGGACGCTGCGACATGCGGCAGGATAGGAATACTATCCGAATTGTTTTGAAAGGAAAAGGACTCTCTCATGGCTCTTCAGACTCCGGCTGCTATTTCCAAAGTGAATGGAACGTCAACCTCGTCATCCCTGCTCATCTGTTTTTCACATCTGCGATGGAATTTTGTTTTTCAGAGGCCGCAGCATCTTCTCACCCGCGCAGCACGGAGCCATCAGGTCGTTTATTTTGAAGAGCCCGTCTTCGAGAATGTTCAGAAGCCGTTCATGCGGGCGACCGAGCCCTCGGCCTCGATCCATGTCCTGACGCCGATACTCCCCGAAGGCACCGGCTCCGCCGATGCGATCGACATGCAGCGGATGCTGGTTGACCGTGCGATTGCCTCATACCAGCCCGATCAGCTCGTGCTCTGGTACTATACGCCGATGGCGCTGCCGTTCACCGACCACATCGAAGCGGATGTCTGCGTCTATGACTGCATGGACGAGCTTTCGGCTTTCAAGAATGCGCCGCGTGAGCTGGTGCAGATGGAAAAGCTGCTGATGCAGCGGGCCGACGTCGTCTTCACCGGAGGCCAGAGCATTTATGAATCGAAGCGCCGGCTCCACAAGTCGATCCATCCTTTCCCGAGCAGTATCGATGCCCCGCATTTCCACAAGGCGCGGAAGGCGGTGAAGGATCCGGTGGACCAGAGCGCCATTCCCCACCCGCGCGTCGGTTTCTTCGGTGTGATCGATGAACGTCTTGACACGAAGATGGTGGGTGATGTCGCAGCGAAGATGCCGGACGTGCAGTTCATCATGATCGGACCGGTGGTGAAGATCGATCCAGCCGATCTGCCGCGCCATCCGAATATTCACTGGATCGGCGGCAAATCCTACGGTGAGCTTCCGTCCTACATGGCCAATTGGGAGGCCGGTTGGATGCCCTTCGCGCTGAACGAGTCGACGCGTTACATCAGCCCGACCAAGACACCGGAATTTCTGGCCGCGGGCCTCCCCGTCGTCTCAACCGCGATCGTTGATGTTGTGCGGACCTATGGCGCCATGGGCCTTGTACAGATTGCCGATGCTGATGACATAGAAGAAAAGCTCCGCGAAGTGCTCGGCAACCCGAAGGACCTGCTGCGCAATGCGGTTGATTCGTATCTCTCCACCATGTCCTGGGAACAGACCTGGAACGGGATGTCGAATCACATCTCGAAGGTATCTACCCGCCGGAACATCCTGCCGCTTCGCGTGGGAGCCTGATGAATGTTCGACTGGCTCATAGTCGGCGCGGGCTTCGCCGGAAGCGTGCTTGCGGAACGGATCGCCTCGCAGCGGGGTGAATCCGTTCTTCTCATCGACCGCCGCGCTCATGTTGGCGGCAACGCCTATGACTGGTACGATGAAGCGGGCATTCTGGTGCATCGCTATGGCCCGCATATTTTCCACACCAATGCGGACCAGATCGTGGACTATCTTTCGAAGTTCACGAAGTGGCGGCCCTATGAACACCGCGTGCTGTCGAAGGTCGATGGCAAGCTTCTGCCCATCCCGATCAATCTCGATACGATCAACACGCTCTATGATCTCGATCTCACCTCGGAGCAGCTCGAGCAGTTCTTCGCCGAGCGGCGCGAGAACATCGACGAGGTGAAGACCTCCGAGGATGTGGTTGTCGGCACGGTGGGCCGCGAGCTCTATGAAAAGTTTTTTCGCGAATATACGCGCAAGCAGTGGGGAGTCGATCCTTCCGAGCTGAACAAGTCTGTGACGTCTCGCGTGCCGACGCGGACGAATCGCGACGGCCGCTATTTCACCGACACGTTCCAGGCGATGCCCCTGCAAGGCTATACCCGGATGTTCGAGAAGATGCTTGATCAGCCGAAGATCAAGATCATGCTGCAGACCGACTTCAACGAGGTCCGCGACGAGATCAAGTTCAACCGCCTGATCTACACGGGCCCTGTTGATGAGTTCTTTGACTGGAAGCTGGGCAAGCTGCCCTACCGTTCGCTGCGCTTCGAGCACAAGTCGTTGGACCAAGAGCAATTCCAGCCGGTGGCCGTGGTGAATTATCCGCAGACGGAAGATTACACCCGCATCACCGAATACAAGCATCTGACGGGGCAGCAATCGCCCAGGACCAGCATCTCCTACGAGTATCCAACAGACGTGGGCGATCCCTACTATCCGGTGCCGCGGGCGGAGAACGAGGCGCTTTACAAGCGCTATGAGGCACTCGCGGCGGCGCGTGAAGATGTCTGGTTCGTGGGACGGCTTGCCACTTACCGCTATTACAACATGGACCAGGTCGTGGGCCAGGCGCTCGCCACCTTCAGGCGCATCCAGGATGCGCTGCCGGTCAATGACCTGGAGCGGAAAGTGCAGCAGGAGGCTGCCGAGTGACGTTTGATGCACCGCTCGAAGTCTGGGGCGGCGTTGAGTGCAGCATAGTGCGGGTCGGCGATACGATCCGCAACCAGCTGCAGGATACGGGACATTTCCACAGACCCGGCGACATCGATCTCATTGCGGAAATCGGCTTGAAGACCATCCGCTATCCTGTGTTGTGGGAAATGGTCGAGGAGCAGACAGGCCATGACGACTGGCGCTGGGTGGACGAGCGTCTCGATAAGCTTCGGGCACATGGCATATCGCCTATCGCAGGATTGATCCATC
Organism: Aestuariivirga sp.; assembly: GCA_046594995.1. Lineage (GTDB taxonomy): Bacteria > Pseudomonadota > Alphaproteobacteria > Rhizobiales > Aestuariivirgaceae > Aestuariivirga. The sequence continues at coordinate 2,529 of JBKJQU010000068.1, read as the reverse complement.
ACGGATCGGGCCCACAATGGATCCATCTGCTTGATCCGGAGTTTCCGCAGAAACTTGCCGATTATGCAGGCCGCGTGGCGGAGCGCTATCCGTGGATTTCAATGTATACGCCGGTGAACGAACCTCTCACCACGGCGCGCATCTGCGGTCTCTATGGCCTGTGGCATCCGCATGGCGTGGATGAGGCCACCTGCTTCCTGATCACCGTTGCCGAGTGCCGCGCCGTGGCACTTGCCATGAGGGCTATCCGGAAAGTCAATCCGGATGCGAAACTCGTCCAGACGGAAGACTTCGGACTTACCTATTCGACGCCCGCGCTTGGATATCAGGCAAACTATGAGAACGAACGGCGCTGGCTGTCGATTGATCTTCTCACTGGCGCGGTTGGCAAGACGCACAGGTTCTACAAGCGGCTGATTGCGGCAGGCGTCGATCCTGCCCATCTTGCCGAATTGCGGGCCGGGCCGTGCCCGCCGGACATTATTGGCATCGACTATTATCTCACCAGTGACCGCGTGCTGGATCATCGCCTTCATCTTCATCCCGATGAGCCGGTGGGCGGCAATGGCCGCCGCCGCTATGTGGATGTCGCCGCGGTCCGCTCAGATGTGCCGCATGAAAAGACGGGCCTTGCCAGCCGCATTACCGAGGTTTGGGAGCGCTACCGCCTGCCCATCGTGGTGACCGAGCTCCACAATGGCTGCACCCGTGATGAGCATCTGCGCTGGTTCATGGAAGGTTGGCGCACGGCGCAAGGCTTGCGGGACAGCGGCGTTGACCTCCGCGCCGTGACATCATGGTCGCTGTTTGGCGCGCGGGACTGGAACTCCATGCTCACCCGTGAAGAAGGCTATTATGAATGCGGCGCTTTTGATTCGCGTTACAATCCGCCGCATCCCACAATCGTCGCCACCGCGATCTCGCATCTGGCAAGGCATGGGCATTTCGATCATCCCGTGCTCGACCGTCCCGGCTGGTGGCAAAAGGATGACTCTGCCAAACATGCCGCCCGCCCCCTTGTGCTGGCGGGCTTCGAACGCCTGACCTCTACCATCGAGGAATGCTGCAGCCGCCGCAGGCTGCGCGTTGTGCCGTCAGGTTCCGTGACCGACAATGCCGAACTCTTCGAGCGCCACAATGCCTGGGCCATGGTTCGGATCGAGCGGAGCAAATCCGACCACGGCAAGAATAAGGCACCGTTGCGGCTGCACTGCGAATTTGCGGGAGGCGGACGGATGTCTCTGGAATTGCCACCGCTGGTCAATTGGCGCCAGTTTGCCGATACCTTCCTCGATCTTGTCGTCGATCAGACAAATGGTCACCTGCGCTGCATCAGCGAGCCGCAGTCAACCGTCATGAACGCGCTTGTCGAAGCTCTTTCGCATCATGATTCCGAAATGCTGAACAGGGTCGCGGAAGACAGCGCGGCCTGAACTGTTCCAATCTTTATTGCTGGCGCGTGCCAAGATCGTCAGATCAGCCGTCCTTTTTCTCGCCACGTGCGACGATCCTCAAGGTGTGATCTGGCAGGGGGCGTTGCAACAGCAGCGCCTCTTCCGCAGGAGCCGTCAACCAATGCTCGATCTCGTTCTGTGTCGTGAGGATCAGCGGCATCGCCTTGGGGTGAATGGCGCCCACTTCCGCATTGGCATCCGTCGTCAGGAAGGCGAAGAGATCATTCGTCGTCTCGCCCTCTTTTACTTTCCGTACCGATGTCCAGTTCGTCCAGATCCCGGCGAAGACCGCGAGCGGACGCTCATCGTCCAACGCAAACCACACGGGGCTGGCCTTGCCGTCGGCAAGCTTCTCGTTCTCGGAAAAGCTGGTGAGGGGCACGACGCAGCGCGAAGCGACTCCAAGCCAGCGCCGCCAGTGCGGTGACTTGACATTCCGCACGTTGGTGATGCCAGAATCGGAGTTCCGTCCTTTCAGGGCAAAGGCTGGCGACGGCATTCCCCAACGCGCCATCGCAAGTTCGCGGCCCTCTTTGCCGGTGCGCACGATGGGGGCAGTGTAGTCAGGGAAGATGCCCGGAAGCGGCGGCAGGTTGCCAGTCCGGTCAACCATCGCCCGCGTCATCTCGATGATCGCGGCTTGTCCCTTGGTGAGGCTGTAGAGATTGCACATGATTATAATATGGTACCGTCATCCACTCAAGCAGCGCGATGCAATTCGCCACGCGATCTGGAACCTCTTGCTCGTCTCAGGACTTCTTTTCCTGTGTGCTCCGCGTGTCAACCGGACGCGATGGTAGTAAGGAAATACAGCGATTTTTCTGGTTTCTCGCTGTAGCCAACGAAATGGCAGGCGAGTCCTTGTCCCATCCGTGGAGTTCACATTGCATCCGCCATCAAGCCGGTATCCGCGCAGGATTTTCCTAGGGAGAATCTTCCAGCGCGGCAGGCCAAGCCGGGTGCAAGTTTGCACCCGGTTCGCACTTGCCGATCCTTTATCTGATGGTTCTCAGAGCTTGTTTGCAACGCCGCTCAAGCCATCGCGAACGGCCTTCGTGCTGATACCCTGTGCTCC
>JBKJQU010000144.1:0-11410 GCA_046594995.1 Aestuariivirga sp. | reverse complement strand
GCAAAGCGGATCGTCGTCAAGATCGGCTCGGCCCTGCTGGTCGATGCGAAAACGGGTGCCATCAAGGCGTCCTGGCTGTCATCCCTGATCGGCGATCTGGCAGATGCGCGCGTGCGCGGTGCCGAGATCATCATCGTGTCGTCGGGGGCCATTGCGCTTGGCCGCCGCACGATTGGCCTGCCGAAGGGCACGCTGAAGCTGGAGCAGAAGCAAGCGGCAGCCGCCGTGGGGCAGATCGCGCTGGCGCAGGCCTGGGCGGAAGCGCTCCGTACACGGAACATGGTGGCGGCGCAAATCCTGGTGACACTGACCGATACCGAGGAACGCCGCCGATATCTCAATGCGCGCGCCACGCTCTCGACATTGCTGGAACAGGGTGCCGTTCCCGTCATCAACGAGAACGACACGGTGGCGACGAGTGAAATCCGCTACGGCGACAACGACCGCCTCGCCGCGCGCGTCGCCTCCATGATGTCGGCCGATTGCCTCGTGCTGCTATCCGACATCGACGGGCTCTACACCGCGCCGCCGAACCAGAAGGGTGCAGCGTTTCTGCCGCTGGTGACCGGGATCACGCCCGAGATCGAGGCCATGGCGGGAAAGCCCGTTTCGGGCGTGGGTTCGGGCGGCATGATCACCAAGATCGAGGCGGGAAAGATCGCACTGGGTGCGGGCTGCAACATGGTGATCGCGAGCGGCCACGAAATGCATCCGCTGAAGCGTATCCTCGAAGGTGAGCGCTGCACATGGTTCATCGCCGAGGCTTCCGCCCTGCAATCGCGGAAGCGCTGGATCGCGGGCACGCTGCAGCCCATCGGCCATCTGGTAGTCGATGAAGGGGCTGCAGCCGCCTTGTCGAAAGGCAAGAGCCTGCTGCCAGCAGGCGTCAGGAAAGTGGAGGGAAGCTTCATGCGCGGCGATACGGTGTCGATCATCACAGGCCTCGGCCGCGAGATTGCGCGTGGCCTCGTCGCCTATGATGCAAACGATGCCGCACGGATCGCCGGGCTGAAATCCACCGACATCGAGAAGGTGCTGGGCTTTCGTGGCCGCGATGAACTGATCCACCGCGACGATATGGTATTGATGGGCGGGGAGCGCGGATGAACATGACCTTCACCAATCGCGAGATGATGCAGACGCTGGGCACCGCGGCGCGTGCTGCGGCCCATGTTCTGGCGCTGGCTTCAACCGCGCAGAAGAACGACGCATTGAAAGCCATGGCGGCGAAACTCCGGCGCAGTGCTGCCGATATCCTCTCGGAAAACGCGCGTGATCTTGTAAACGCGAGGGCAAAGGAGCTGAAGGCCAGCTTTATCGACCGCCTGACATTGAGCGAGGCGCGGATCGAGGCGATGGCCAAGGGCCTTGAGGAAATCGCGGCTCTGCCCGATCCCGTCGGCGCCGTGATGACGAAATGGACGAGGCCCAACGGCCTCGAGATCAGCCGCGTGCGGGTGCCCATCGGGGTGATCGGGATCATCTATGAGAGCCGCCCTAATGTGACAGTGGATGCCGGGGCCTTGTGCCTCAAATCCGGCAATGCCGCGATCCTGCGCGGGGGCTCCGACAGTTTTCATTCTTCCGCTGCGATCATCGCCTGCCTGCAGCGCGGACTCGATATCGCGGGGCTTCCGCGCACCGCGATCCAGATGGTGCCCAATGCCGACCGCGACTGCGTGGGAATGATGCTGGAAGGCCTTGGCGGCACCATTGACTTGATCGTGCCGCGCGGTGGCAAAAGCCTTGTGGCGCGCGTGCAGCAGGATGCGCGGGTGCCTGTGTTCAGCCATCTCGAAGGCATCTGCCATGTCTATGTCGACAAGGCCGCTGACCCTGAGATGGCGCAAAGGATCGTGCTCAATGCCAAGATGCGGCGCACCGGCATCTGCGGCGCGGCGGAAACCGTGCTGGTGGATCGCGCTGCCGTGGAGAAGAATCTTGGGGCCATCGTCCGCACACTGATCGATGCGGGCTGCGAGGTGCGGGGCGATGCGGAGACGCAGGCCGTCGACGCCCGCGTGAAGCCCGCGACGGAAGATGACTGGTCGACGGAATATCTCGACGCCATTATTTCGGTGAAGCTTGTGGACGGTGTGGAAGACGCCATCAAACACATCGCGCGCTATGGCTCGCAACATACCGAGTCGGTCATCACCGGGGATGCGGCCACGGCCGAACGATTTCTCAACGAAGTCGACAGCGCCATCGTGCTGCACAATGCGTCCACGCAATTCGCCGACGGTGGCGAGTTCGGCTTCGGCGCGGAGATCGGCATTGCCACCGGCAAGCTTCATGCGCGGGGGCCAGTCGGCGTCGAGCAGCTTACCACCTTCAAGTATCAGGTGCGGGGCAACGGGCAGGTGCGGGCGTGACGAGTATTGCTTATCCCTCCTCGCTACGCGAGGACGATGGCCGCTTATCCCTCCTCGCTTTAGCGGGGAGGGTGCCGAGCGCATGCGAGGCGGGTGGGGTAAGTGTTTATAGTTGCCCCCACCCGTCAGCCGCTGCACGGCTGACACCCTCCCAGCTTCGCGAGGAGGGATAAGTTGATCCAGCCGCCAGCCTTTGGGCCGGGCCAGCGCATCGGGCTTTTCGGGGGCTCGTTCAACCCCGCGCATCGCGGCCACTATATGGTGGCGCTTTATGCATGGAAGACGCTGAAGCTCGACTGGGTGTGGTGGATGGTATCGCCGCAGAATCCGCTGAAAGACCCGGGTGAAACCGGAGAATACGCGACGCGGCTTGCCTATACGAGAAAGATCGCCAGGCACCCGCGCTTCGTCGTCACCGACATCGAGCAGCAGATGGGATCGCGCACCACGGCGCAGACGCTTCGCGGGCTGAAGCCGCTGTTCGCGCGCGGCCACTTCGTGTGGATCATGGGTGCGGACAGCTTTGCCGACCTGCACCGCTGGCACGACTGGCTGCAGATTCCGGCCGCACTTCCGCTCGCCGTGCTGGCGCGGCCCGGCTACTCGCTGCGCGCCCTTGGCGGACCCGCAGCGACACGCTTCGACAATGAGCAGCTGCCCACCCATCTCGCTCCGCAACTGGCGGACCGCAAGCCTCCGGCATGGTGCTTCATTCCCATGCCGCTGAGGCCCGAAAGCTCGACTGCGATCCGCAAGACGCGGAAGTTCCTCGTTCCGGCCTAGAAGATTTTGGCGACTGGCAAGCCCAGCGCCATGGCGCCGGCATAGTCCGCCTGCGGGCCTGCCTGCAGCACATGATAGCGCGCGCCCTGAATGTCGCGGAAGCGGCGTTCGAGGCCCGGCGCACGGAAGAACCCGGCGCCACCCGCAGCCTCCATGGCAAGCTCCACGGCGCGAAGCGCGTGAGTGGTGAACAGCGTCTTGCCCGTCATCACGTCGTTGACAGTTTCGGCCGAGCAGTTGCCGCGCTGCGTGGCGGCGATCATCCAGTTACGTGCCAGCTGCGCGCCTTTCAGTTCCGTTTCCATCCGCCCGACGAGGCTGGTGATATTGTGATCGGGGCGCCGCTTTGCCGCAAGTTCCCTCGCGATGGCACAGGCACTCTCTGTAACGCCCAGATAGGCCGAGTAGACGAGCGGAAAGGCGATGGTGGCGATGATGTGGAACAGCGGATGCCACTCGCCCGCCTTGCGCTTCAAGGCCACGGCGGCTTCCGGCACCACATGGCCATCGATGATCACGTCATGCGAGCCCGTGCCGCGCATGCCGAGCGTTTTCCAAACGGGGTCGATCCGCACATGGGGCGAGTTCATCGGGATGCCGAAGTGCAGCACCATCGGCTCCTGGCCCTCTTCTTCGAGGATCGCGCCCGTCATGAGAAGATCGCCCGCGGGTGCACCGCTGGTGAAGACCTTGCGGGCATTGATGCGGTAGCCGCCTTCAACACGCGCGGCTCTCCCTGAGCCTGAAATCCAGTCCGACCCGCCGCTCGACAGCAGCACGATTTTTTCCGCCGCGATGCGCTTCAGCAACGGTTCGGTCGCGGCAACCTTTTGCGTGGTCCAGCGCCAGGCGGGGATCGCCACCTGGTGCGTGTGCATCGAGAAAGCCAGTGCCGTGGAGCTGCAATGATGCGCCATGATGCGCAACATTTCGGAAAGCGTGGGGATGCCGGCACCGCCGCCGCCCAGTTCCTTCGGTACGCCTGCCTCAATCAGGCCTGATGATTTCAGGGCCGTGTAATTGCCGGCGACGAAGCAATCCTCCTCGTCGGCGGCGGCGGCATTGGCCGCGAATTGCTGGCCAAGCGTATCGGCCAAGGCCATAAAATCGGTGTCATGCGAAACGTCTGCGATATGAAGAGCTTGAACTGTCATGGCGGTTCCTCCTGATCAGATTAGCGCCCAGTATCAGCAGGGAGGCGCCAAGGAGATAGTGCAGGAACTGTACTGGCGGTGTTCCATGGCACCGGAATGCCTGGACGAATCCGGCCGATGAGGTACAGATTCTGGACTGACCATGAACAACCCCGATGTGTTATTGTGAAAACCTCCGGGGGCAACGGAGAAGCATCATGGACAATGGAAGCTACGGCCAGTTCTGTCCGGTCGCCATGGCCGCCGAGATCGTCTGTACGCGCTGGACGGCGCTGCTGCTGCGCGAACTGCTCTGCGGCAACCACCGCTTCAACGACTTGCGGAAGGGCTTACCACGCATCTCGCCGACGCTGCTCTCGAAGCGCTTGAAGGAGCTTGAGGAAGCGGGCGTCATCATACAGCTGAAGGACCAGGGAGCGGCCAGCGGCGAGTATCACCTTACCGAGGCGGGCGAGGATCTCCGCCCCATCATCATGTCGCTTGGTACCTGGGGGCAGCGCTGGGTCGATTCGAACCTGAGCCTCAAGAACCTCGATCCGACGTTGCTGATGTGGGACATGCGGCGCGGCATCAATCCCGAACCGCTGCCGAAGCGCCGTGTCACCATCCGCTTCACCTATCCCGAACTGGCCGAGAACCGCCGCAACTGGTGGCTGGTGGTGGAGCCCACGGGCGAGAACGACCTGTGCCAGGTGGACCCCGGCCATGAGGTCGATGTTTTTGTCACGGGCGCGCTGCGCTCCATGACATCGGTCTGGATGGGATTGACCACGATGGCCAGCGAGATCGAGAATGATCGCATCGTGCTCGATGGCGCCCGCCAGATCGTCCAGTCGATGCAGCAGTGGCTAGGGCTTAGTCCCTTCGCGAAAGAAAAATCGCGGCGGCCCGCGCAGCCTCTCGGCGCTGTGGCCTGACGGCCCTTGAACGAAGCAGCCGAACCCTTTAGTTTGTTGCGCATTGTCACCCCACAAAGGATGTGACCCGCAGTCTTATGCAGATCTGCTTCCGGAAAAAGGACCAGTCCACTGAAAGCTCCAGCGAAGAAGACCGCTGCGCGTAAGAGCGCGGCCAAGCCCAAAGCCGCCGCCAAGCGCAGCGCTCCCAGGGCAAAGACAACCGCAGCAAGGAAGACCGCTGTGAAAAAGGCGGTGGCAAAGAAGCCAGCCGCGAAAAAGAAGGCACCCGCCCGCAAGGTGGTTGCGAAGAAAGCAGCCGTGGCCCGCAAGACCGTGAAGTCTGTGATCAAGAAGATCGTCAAGGCGGTGACCCTCGCCAAGAAGGTCATCAAGACTCCAGCCAAGAAGGCGCCCGCGAAAAAGACTCCGTCCAAGAAGGCAGTGGCGAAGAAAGCCGTCGCCAAGAAGATAGTGGCGAAAAAGGGCGTCACCAAGAAGATTGTCGCCAAGAAGGCAGTGGCGAAGAAGGCAGTGGCGAAGAAGGTCGTTGCGAAAAAGGCCGTTGCCAGGAAACCAGTATCAAGAACGCCGGTCTCGAAGCAGGCAGTTGCCAGGAAACTGGTGACAAAGGCGGTGGCGGGCAAGGCGAAGGTCGCAGTAATACCAAAGCCCGTGGTCAAGACCCCTGCAATTGCGAAGCCAAAGGCTGTTGCGAAGCCCAAGCCTGTTGTAAAGCTCAAGCCTGTTGCAAAGCCAAAGGCGCCTGAGGCGGATGCCGTGCACGCGCCGCTGCTGAGCGGCACCACGACCGTCGTTCATGAGGAGGGCACGCCGCTCGTCGAGAGCCTGACCGACAAGCTGCCGGAAGCGCCGCCAAAGCTCAGGCGCACCAAGCCGAAGAAGCCGGCAGACGATGGCCCCGTCACCGTGCTCAGCACTGTGCTGGCGCAGCTTGACGATGCCAAGGCCGAGCAGATCGTGACCATCGGGCTCGACGACAAGTCGGCGATTGCGGATACGATGGTGGTCGCTTCGGGCCGTTCTGCCCGCCATGTGGGCGCCATCGCCGACCAGATCGTCGAAAAACTGAAGGAAGCGGGTTTCCGCGATCTCCGCATCGAGGGCATGCCGCAGTGCGACTGGGTGCTGGTCGACGCGGGCGACGTCGTCGTCCATGTCTTCCGGCCCGAGGTCAGGAGCTTCTACAATCTCGAGAAGCTCTGGTCGGCCCACGCGCCAAACGAACGCTTGCCGATCTGACGCCTTTGCGTCTCTCCGTACTTGCAGTGGGCCGGCTGAAACCCGGCCCCGAAAAATCTCTCGCCCAAGACTATCTCACGCACGCCGAGGGGCTGGGGAGGAAGGCCGGCATCAGCCGCATCGCGGTGACGGAATTCTCCGAATCGCAGGCCTCGTCATCCGCATCGCGCATGAACGAGGAAGCAAAGCTTCTGGCGGGCGTCATTGCGCCGAAGGCCTTCACCATCGTGCTGGACGAGCGCGGCAAGGCGATGGCGAGCGAGAGTTTCGCCGGCCTGATCCAGCGCCACCTCGATGGTGGAACGCCTGATCTTTCCTTCATCATCGGCGGGCCCGATGGACATGCGCCGTCGATACGCGAGCAGGCAGGACTGCTCCTGAGCTTCGGCCCCATGACCTGGCCGCACCGACTGGTGCGCGTGATGCTGTTCGAGCAGATTTACCGCGCGGTGACCATCATGGTGGGTCACCCCTACCACCGCGCGTGAAGAGCCCCTCAGTCCAGCACCGCCAAAACAAGGCTGCACAGCATGTTCGGAAAGAACCCCTCATGGTTAACGGAATGCTAATCACCCGTAGCCGATAAAGCGGCAGGCGCCGGCGCTGACCGTTCCGGAGCCGCAATTTGAACAAGCGGCGGAAATAGTCACCTCGAGATGAAGCAGTTCTGGAGCCCCCTCGCTGCGATTTTGCTGGCGTTACCGACGCTGGCTCCATCGGGCCATGGGGCCCTGGCCCAGGAACAGCAGATCGAGACCATCGAGCAGCAGATCGAGAGCGCCAGGGCGCGCGAGGAGCGGATTGCCGCCGAGATCGCCGCCGCCATCAGCGAACAGGACGGCGTTGCCGAAAAGCTCGCCGCCATCTCGCAATCGATCCAGGCGCAAGAGGGGACGATTGGGGGAAGCGAGGACGAACTGAAGCGCCTCGCCAGCGAGCGTGCCGGGCTTCTGGTGAGCCTTGGCGAGAAGCAGGACGTGCTCTCCGAACTCCTTGCAGGCCTGCAGCGGCTGGAGCAGAACCCGCCGCCGGCCCTTGTGGTGGAACCCAACGACATTCTCTCGGCACTTCGTGGCGCCATGCTGCTGGGTACCATCGTGCCGGAGTTACAGGCGGAGGCCGGCCAGCTTGTGGCTGAACTGGACCGGCTGAAGCAGCTGGAGGCGCGCATTACCGAGCGCAAGGCCGCCGTGGCTGGCGAGATCGCCAGGCTCGAGACCGCGCGGCGCGACCTGAACGGCCTGGTGCTGCGGAAGAAGGATTTGGTGAGCCGCGGCAACGCCGACCTTGAGGATGAGAAGAAGCGCATCGCAGCCCTTGGCGAAAAGGCAAAGTCGCTGAAGCAGCTTCTGGCAAGCGTCGCGGAGGAAAGAAAGCGCGCCGAGGCCAAGCGCGCCGCAAATGCCGAAGCCGAGGAAAAGGAACGCCTGCGCCAGGAAGAATTGCAGCGGCGGCCCCGGATGGAATTTGCCGAGGCCAGGGGCAAGCTGGCCTTCCCGGCGCAGGGCCAGATCATGCGGCGCTATGGTGAGAAGGATAGCCTGGGCGTCGAGGCACAAGGCCTGATGATCGCCACGCGCAAGGCCGCCCAGGTGACCGCACCCGCCGATGGCAAGGTTGAATTTGCCGGGCCTTTCCGCTCATATGGGCAGGTGCTGATCCTGAACCCGGGCGGTGGTTACCGCGTATTGCTTGCGGGCATGAAGAATGTGACCCCTGCCGTGGGCGAGTTCCTGCGGGCGGGAGAACCCGTCGGAGAAATGGGCGATGGCCCCGCTTCGGTCACACTTTTCGGTGAAGTGGTGCAGGACGGACGTCCTGTGCTGTATATAGAGTTCAGGAATAGCTCGGAAGCTATCGATTCTGGTCCGTGGTGGATCGGCGGTTTGAAAGAGGCGCGTGGATGAAGACAAGTTCGAAGGTGCAGAATTTCGGTCTGGTTCTGGCGGGCGCGGTCTCCGCGTCTTTGCTCTGGCATGCCTTTGGGGCAGCGGGCGCAGCCTCGAACGCGGACACCTACAAACAGCTCAACCTGTTCGGCGACGTGTTCGATCGCGTGCGGGCCGATTATGTCGAACAGCCTGACGAATCCCAGATGATCGAAGCTGCGATCAACGGCATGCTGGCGTCCCTCGATCCGCACTCGAGCTTCATGAACGAGAAGCAGTTCCGGGACATGAGCGTCCAGACCCGCGGCGAGTTCGGCGGCCTTGGTATCGAGGTCACAATGGAGAACGGCGTCATCAAGGTCGTCTCGCCCATCGACGATACGCCAGCCTCGCGCGCCGGAATCATGGCCAATGATCTCATCACCAAGATCGACGGCACCGAGATCCAGGGCATGACCTTGAACGACGCGGTCGACAAGATGCGCGGCAAGATCGGCACCGACATCATCCTGACGATCCAGCGCGAGGGCAAGGAGCCCTTCGAGCAGAAGCTGATGCGTGACCGCATCCGCGTCCAGTCGGTGAAGTTCTCGATCGAGAACAACGACATCGGCTATATCCGCATCGCCTCCTTCACCGAGCAGACGCAGGAAGGCCTCGAGAAGGCGATGAACCACTTCCGCACCACCATGGGCGGCAAGACGAAGGGTTACATCCTCGACCTCCGCAACGATCCAGGCGGCCTGCTCGACATGGCGATTTCCGTGTCGGACAGCTTCCTCGACCGTGGCGAGGTTGTCTCGACCCGTGGCCGCCATGCCGACGAAACCCAGCGCTTCAACGCCACCAAGGGCGACCTGGCAGACGGCAAGCCCGTGGTGATCTTGATCAACGGCGGCTCCGCCTCGGCCTCCGAAATCGTGGCCGGCGCCTTGCAGGACCACAAGCGCGCCACTGTCATCGGTACCCGCAGCTTCGGCAAGGGATCGGTGCAGACCATCATTCCGATGCGCAACAATGGCAGCGAGACAGCCCTGAGGCTCACCACCGCGCGCTACTACACGCCGGCGGGCCGATCGATCCAGGCCAAGGGCATCGATGCCGACATCATCATCGAGCAGGAATTGCCACCCGAGCTGCAGGGCAAGGACGTCTCCACCACCGGCGAGGCAGGCCTGCGCGGCCACCTTTCCAACGAGGCCGGTGGCGACGAGGGCGGCGGTTCATCGGCCTATGTGCCGGAAGACCGTACCAAGGACATGCAGCTGAAAGCCGCGGTCGACTTCCTGAACGGGGTCAAGGTCGTGACCAACGTGAAGCCCAAGGACACAAAGGCCGCAACGGGCACGGCAGCGAGCACAAAGGCCAACTAAGTCTCTGAAAATGCTGCAAGAATGAGAGACCGGATGCCTTGGGCCTCCGGTCTCTTTTTTGGGTTAACAGGACGTTAACGGTTAGCCGCCCAAAGTCGGGCCCAGTCGAATCATATCATCAGCCAGAGTGGTCAATGTCCCGCGACGAGTTGCGGCAACCTTTGAGAAAGCGGAGCCTGCGCGAGCGCCTGTGGGCGAAGCGGCCGAGCGCCTATGCCGCTGTTTCCGTGTCGGTACTCACCCTGTTCGTGGCCGGCGGCATCTGGCTGTCCCGCATTCCTCATCCGTTTGCAGGTGAGCCCGTGGTGATAGCGCAGATTCCGCCGCCCGAGGAATTGAAGACGGCCTCGACCACGCCGGTTGAAAACCCCGAGGACGTGATCGACCAGAATGCCAGCGCCGCCGGGGCGGCTGAAGACATCCCCGATCCCGCGCCCGAGCCGCGCGCCTATCAGAACGAAGCCAATATCATCACCGCCCGCAACCGGCCACTGAAGGCGGCACCCGTGGGTGCGGTGACAGAAGATACGGCACAAGGGCCCCTTCCCCGCATTTCCGCGCAAGGCAAGAAGCCTTCGGACGTCTATTCGCAGGTCACGCCGACGGCGGTCACAATGTCGGAACGGCCCAGGATCTCGATTATTCTCGGTGGCATGGGCCTCAATGCCCGCCTGACTGACAAGGCCATCAAGGAACTGCCCGGCGACATCAGCTTCGGCTTTGCGCCCTATGGCGAGAACCTGCAGGAACAGGTGAACCGCGCCCGCGCCAGGGGCCACGAAATCATGCTGCAGGTGCCGATGGAGCCCATCGGCTTTCCGGCCAACAATCCCGGCCCCAGGACGCTACTATCGGACGCAGCGCCACAGGAAAACATCGACTCTCTACAATGGCACATGAGCCGCTTTGCGGGCTATACCGGCATCACCAATTACATGGGCGGAAAGCTTCTCGGAACCGAGGAAGCTCTGACACCTGTAATGAAGGAAATGAAGAAGCGCGGGCTGGTCTATCTTGAGGATGCGACCGTGAGCCTGACGATTTCGTCCAAGGTTGTGGATGAGGTGAAATTGCCGATGCGCCGTGCAACGATGGTGATCGATGCCGACGCAACCGCGCCCGCGATTGCCGAGGCCTTGAAGAAACTGGAGCGCGAGGCGGAAGCCAACGGCTATGCGATCGGCACCGGATCGGGGCTTGAAGTAACGATCGACACGCTGGTGGAATGGACCAACTCCTTGCAGGAAAAAGGTATTCTTCTCGTTCCGATCAGCGCCACCTACAAGGGGCGTGCCAGCTGATGGGCAGTGCCTGATGGACATGGAACCGCCCAAGGACTATCGCCCCTGCGTGGGCGTGATGCTTCTGAACGCGCAAGGCCTTGTCTGGATTGGCCGCCGCTTCGACAAGCAGGACGACGAGGGCAAGGGCCGCTGGTGGCAAATGCCGCAAGGCGGAATCGATAGTGGTGAAGACCCGAAACTGGCAGCCGCCCGAGAACTGGCCGAGGAAACCGCGGTCACCTCTGCCGAGGTGATTGCCGAATCGCGCGGGTGGTACTCCTACGACCTGCCCGGGCACCTGTCTTACAAGACGGGCACCGATCAGTCACATCGTTATCAGTGCCGTGGTGATGATGGACATGTCGGGGCCGGTTTGTGCATCGGCGCTGGTGGG
>JBKJQU010000118.1:0-6521 GCA_046594995.1 Aestuariivirga sp. | reverse complement strand
GATGCCTGCGGGATCGCGGCCCTCGTGCCAATCGTCATAGGCGCCAGCCGTTGTTCCCAGTGCGCGGTATTCTTCCTCATAGATCGGATCATTGTCGCCAAGCGCCACCAATGCCGCTGTACCAATCGCAACCGCATCAGCACCGAGCGCCAGCGCCTTTGCAACATCAGCACCCGAGCGGATGCCGCCCGAGACGATGAGCTGCACCTTGCGGTGCATGCCAAGGTCCTGCAGCGCCTTCACCGCTGGCCGCATGCAGGCGAGGATCGGAATGCCAACATGCTCGATGAACACGTCCTGCGTGGCGGCCGTGCCGCCCTGCATGCCGTCCAGCACCACGACGTCGGCCCCGGCCTTCACCGCAAGCGCCACGTCATAATAGGGGCGCGTGCCGCCAACTTTCACATAGATCGGCTTTTCCCATGACGTGATTTCACGCAGCTCGTGGATCTTGATTTCGAGATCGTCCGGCCCAGTCCAGTCCGGGTGGCGGCAGGCCGAACGCTGGTCGATGCCCTTTGGCAGGCAGCGCATCTGGGCCACGCGGTCCGAAATCTTCTGGCCCAGCAGCATGCCGCCGCCGCCGGGCTTCGCGCCCTGGCCAACCACGACTTCGATGGCATCGGCTTTGCGGAGGTCGTCCGGATTCATGCCGTAGCGCGAAGGAAGATATTGATAGACGAGATGGCGTGACTGGCCGCGCTCTTCGGGCGTCATGCCGCCGTCGCCCGTCGTTGTCGATGTGCCGGCCGCGGTCGCTCCACGGCCCAATGCTTCCTTGGCCTGGGCTGAGAGCGAGCCGAAGCTCATGCCGGCAATGGTGATCGGAATCTTGAGTTCGATGGGCTTCTTCGCAAAGCGGGTGCCAAGCACCACGTCCGTGCCGCACTTCTCGCGGTAGCCTTCGAGCGGATAGCGCGAGATCGACGCGCCGAGAAACAGCAGATCGTCGAAATGCGGAACCTTGCGCTTGGTGCCGGCACCGCGGATGTCGTAGATGCCGGTCGTCGCCGCGCGGCGGATTTCCGCCAGCGTGTAGTCATCGAAGGTGGCGGACTTGCGCGGCGGTGTGCGTGGAACGTTGGTGTCCATTTGAATGATGCCTCAGTAAGCGTCGGCGTGGTCGACGTTGAAGTTATAGAGCTTGCGGGCCGAGCCATAGCGGCGGAAGGATTGAGGCTTGTGCTTCAGCTTGGCGCGTTCAAGAAGCTTCGCCAGATCTTCGAGGTGCTCGGACTTCATCTCCTTCTCGATACAGTCGGAGCCCAGGTTGTCGGCCTTGCCCCGCACGTAGAGCCGCGCCTCGTAGATCGAGTCGCCCAGCGCTTCGCCGGCATCGCCGCACACCACAAGATTGCCACGCTGCGCCATGAAGGCCGACATATGGCCGACGTTGCCGCCAACCACGATGTCGATGCCCTTCATCGAGATGCCGCAGCGCGACGAGGCATCGCCCTCGATGACGAGCAGCCCGCCATTCCCGGTGGCGCCGGCGGATTCGGACGAGTTGCCCTTCACCCACACCACGCCCGACATCATGTTCTCGGCCGTGCCGACACCGGCATGGCCGTGGATGGTAATTTCGGCGAACTTGTTCATGCCGCCGCAATAAAAGCCCACATGGCCCTTGATGTCGACCTGGAGGGCCGCATCGAGCCCGCAGGCAATCGAGTGCTGGCCCATCGGGTTCTTGATGATCCAGTGCCGCTCGTTGGTGTCTTTCGGCAATTTGTAGAATTTCTGGTTGATGGCCGTGATGCCCATCGCCTTCAGGTCGAGTTCGTTCATCGATGTTCCGTCCCTTATGTCGTCACCAGGCAAACCCCACCCGGCCGCTGCGCGTCCACCCTCCCCGCTTCGCGAGGAGGGACAAGCTTATCCTTCCTCGCGAAGCGGGGAAGGTGTCACGCGCCTCATGGCGCGTGACGGATGGGGGCCACCTTAAGCGTTGCCGCCCCAGGTGTAGATCGTGGTGGGCTCCGGCTCCCAGATCCGCGCATCGTCCGCACCCGGAAGATGTGCGATGGCGCGATACTCGGTGGCCATGGCAACCCAGTCGTCGGTTTCGGCCATCACCGCATGCTTGCAGGCTATTGGGTCGCGAACGACCGCGAAACCATCCGCCGTGCCGACGAGGAAGGTATAGAAGCCGTCAAGGTCCTTCAGTCCATCCTGCAAGGCTTCCTTCAGGGTCGAACCATTGCGGAGCTTCCAGGTCATGTAGGCCGCGGCCACTTCCGTGTCGTTCTCGGTCTGGAATTCCATGCCCTCGCGCTTCAGGTTTTCGCGCAGGCGATTGTGGTTCGAAAGCGAGCCGTTGTGAACGAGGCAGAGGTCGGCGCCCGTCGCGAAGGGATGAGAGCCCGCCGTTGTCACCGCACTCTCCGTCGCCATGCGGGTATGGCCGATGATATGCGTGCCGTGTGCGCTTTCGAGATCGAACTTGTCGTAGACGTTTTCCGGCAAGCCCGTTTCCTTGAAGATCTCGATCGTGTGGCCGGAACCCACGACGCGGACTTGCCCGTGGTTCTTCTTCAGCCACTGCACCACGTCGTCTTCTTTCGCGGTGGTGACGAGGATGCAATGATTGCCGATGGGCTTCACCGTTGCTTCGCACTTGAAGGCCTTCTCGATCCCGGCATCGATGGCCTTCCAGTCATAGGAGGCATCGTCATGGGCAAGCGAGAATTTCACTTCCGCCTTCTTCACCGGGTTGCGATAGATGGCAACGCCGGCGGAATCGGGTCCGCGGTTGGTCATCTCGATGATCATGGGTTTGAACATTTCACCAAGCTTCGGTTGAAGCTTTGGATTCTTCAGATACAGTCCGACGATGCCACACATGGGATGACGGGTCCTTCGCTGTTGTCGAATTTTGACGCTACCCCCAAGCGAAGCGAAAATCAACTACCAGGAAACAATCATTCACTGAGGTAAAGACTTGGCCGCCATGCATATTGCGCTGTTCGATCCCTCGCTCCGCATGCTGGAGGGGCATTTTACCGACCTCGACCTGCGGCTGGCACAACTCTGGACCGCGGCCGGACACAAGGTCACAGCCTATGCGCGGGCCGATGCACCCCCAAGCCTCGACCCCCATTTCGAAGCCGCCGGAATCCGGCTGGAAAAGCCATTCCCGGTGCCGCCCGCCGCCTGGTACACGCGCGATTTCAAGGATCGCGACCGCATCCAGCGCGTCGCCGAACTGAACCGCGATGTTCTGGACGGGGTCCAGCACTTCGATCTGGCGGTCTGGCCCAGCGCCAACAGCGCCTGTGCGTTGGGTTATGCGATGTCAAAGCAGAAGGCCCCAGTGGGCTTCGGCGTGTTCGAGCATCCCATCGCCTTGCCCTCTGCCGCAACCGGTGTTTTCGCGGCGGCACAAGCCATGCTGAAGGACGCGGGCACGCCCACACTCTGGGGCTTCTACGTCGATGATTTCCTGCCCATCTGGCGCACCATACTGGTGCCCGGCACAGCAGCGAAACTGGCCAATCCCACTATTGCACCACCCCGGCTGAAAAATGATGGGCCACTCCGCGTCGGGTTGATCGGCGCACAACGGGCTGAACGCCGGATCGACCTCACCCTCCCGCTGGCCAAGGCGCTGCTCGCAGAGGGCTACAGCGTCATCCTGCAGGATTCGCGTGGCGAGGTGGCGGAGCTATCCCATGAGCGCCTGACGCGGCATGGCTTCCTCGCCGACATGTCGCCGGTGTTCGCGGCCTGCGATTTGATCGTCTGGCCCGCCACGCCACGCTCTTACATGGGCAGGCCATCCGGCATCGTCTCGGAGGCGATCGCCACCGGCGTGCCGCTGGTCATGTCATCGGCCTGCTATCCGTCCCAGCTGGCGGGTGAATATGGCAGCGCGGTCTTTTTCCAGCACGCCGGAGAACAAGAGATACTTGCCGCCATCGCTCACGCCGCCGCAAACATCGGAAACCTCCGGCAAAAGGCGGTGGAAAAAGCCGCTATCTGGAACCGCGACAACGGCATTGTCCGATTGGCGGAGCAGTTTCTGGAGCTTGTGCGCTAACTATTCCTCGCGGGCGGCAGGAGATGACCGGGAGACAGCAGACAAGGCCCGGTCCTGAAATTTCAGGAATCGCTACTCACGTTGCCTATGGCCGCCAGGCGAGGGGGTGATCGGCCAATGCCCTGTCTTTGGTGACGAGTTGCATTCCTTCTGCAGCGCAGATGCCGAGGAGCAGCAGATCAAACGGATCCTTCGTCGTTGGGCGAGGTCGAACGTCTGCGAGGACATGCGACACGTTGATGTTGAGGATTGGCATTTTCGCCACCGCAAACGCCTCGGGCCACCTTTCGGGCCTCAGCAGCAGTTGCAACTTTCCCAGTCGCGACTTGATCGCGACCTCCCAAAGGCTGACGACACTGACATGCAATTCGCCTGCCTGCAGGGCTGCCTCCAGAATGCCGGGTTCGGCCATTCCACTGGAATAGTCTTCGCACAGCGCGATGGCGAAGTGGGTATCGAGCAGCAATCTCACTTCGTCAGAGACTCTGGCATCGGTGTGATGAGAAAATCCTCAGGCAACGGATCATCGAAATCATCGGGGATGCAAACGACAAAACGTTCGATGCCGTTCTCCCGCTTCCACTTCGCCAGCGCCTCAAAGTCGATTCCGCCCGTCCTGGGCACATGGGGCACCACATCTGCGACAGGCTTTCCATCGCGGGTCACGACCACGCGTTCCCCCGCCTCGGCGCGGCGGATGAGTTCCGAAAACTTGTTCTTGGCTTCCTTGATCGAGATGTTCATAAACCAATGGTAGCCACCAGTGGCTACGAGGTCAAATCATTCTTCGCGTCTGTAGGAAATGACCGAGAGATAGCGGATGGGGAGTTCCTTCAGTTCCTCCGGCCCATGTGGTGCATCGGCATCGAAGAACAGCGCATCACCGGGATGCATGTCATAGGTCTTGTCGCCATGACGGTAGACCACGTTTCCCTCCAGCATATAGAGGAACTCGAGCCCCGCGTGCTGGAAGGTGGGGAACACGTCAGACCGGTGCGTCAGCGTGATGAGATAGGGCTCGACCGAGACCGGCCCGTGCGGGCTGTGGCCGAGGAGCTGGTATTGATGGCCCGCGCGCGTGCCGCGCCGCTCGATGGTGAGGCCTTGGCCCGCCTTGACGAAGGTGGCATCGCGGATTTCCTCGAAGCCCCGGAAGAAAGACGTGACCGGCACCTGCAGCGCCTTGCCCAGCGCCTGCAGCGAGGCAAGCGAGGGCGATGTCGCGCCATTCTCGATCTTGGACAGCATGCCCGCAGACATATCCGCCGCCTTGGCCAGTTCGGCGATGGTCAGGCCCAGCTTCTCGCGGAATCCCTTGACCTCGCGCCCGATGGCCTGTTCCAGCAATTTCCCCTGAACCTCACCATGGCCATGCGGGTCCTGGAACGGCAATTCGACTGGCTCGCTCGTCTTCTTCGGGTCACTCTTGTCCAAATCCGTTCCTCCGAGGAAAAATCATATAACGGACGTAACGGCCACTCAAGCTGACATACAATAGGAATTATCCTATCGTTTCTTGGATTTTTCGATGCTGTAGCGTTTTCACTTTGCTGGTGATAGGAAATCGGCTATAGCAGCAATCAGAAGCCCGACTTCAAAGGTAAAAACCTATCGTGGATACCGTCGCACAATCCTTCCTGGCTGAAATCGAGCGTTTTCTCGAAACCGCGGGAATTGATCCCACTACGCTCGGAAAGCAGGCGTTGGGCGATCCGTCCTTCGTGTTCGATTTGCGCAAGGGCCGTTCGCCCTCCACCCGCACGATCGGCAAGATCAGGGACTGGATGCAGAAGCAACGTGAGTCCACCCGCACTTCCGCATTTGCAACACCCCCCAGCACAGGAGAGACGCAGACGATGGCAAGCCCCACCCGGCAACTGACCCATCTCGAGCGGCTTGAAGCCGAGTCGATCCATATCATCCGCGAAGTGGCCGCAGAATGCGAAAAGCCGGTGATGCTCTATTCGATCGGCAAGGACTCGGCCGTCATGCTGCACCTGGCGCTGAAGGCCTTTTATCCCTCGAAGCCGCCCTTTCCATTGCTCCATGTCGATACCGGCTGGAAGTTCCGCGACATGTACGCCATGCGCAAGGCCGTCGCCGAGAAATACGACTGGGAACTCATCGTCCACAAGAACCCCGAAGGTGTGGCCAAGAACGTCAACCCCTTCGACCATGGCTCGGCCCTTCATACGCATATCATGAAGACAGAAGGCCTGAAACAGGCGCTCGACAAGTACCAGTTCGATGCGGCCTTTGGCGGCGCGCGCCGCGATGAGGAAAAATCCCGCGCCAAGGAACGCATCTTTTCCTTCCGCGACAACCGCCATCGCTGGGACCCCAAAAACCAGCGCCCCGAATTGTGGGACCTGTACAATGCCCGCAAGAACAAGGGTGAATCGATCCGCGTCTTCCCGATCTCGAACTGGACCGAGCTCGACATCTGGCAATATATTCACAAGGAAAATATCGAGATCGTTCC
>JBKJQU010000292.1:0-2996 GCA_046594995.1 Aestuariivirga sp. | reverse complement strand
CAAGTTCCGCCCCAATGCGGGCCGCATGGTGCATGCCTTCTGTCACGCGGTGCCCGATACATGGCACCAGATGGGCGTCATTCTTTCTGCGGCTGCAAGCCTCGAATGGCTGTCCGGCATCCTTGGTGCTCCCGCGCCGAAGCTTACGGGCGCGCTTGGCACCAAGCTCATCGCGCCGTCGCCCGCACTGTTCCTGCCCTATCTCTCGGGCGAGCGTACGCCGGTGGGCGATGCGCAGGTGCGCGGCCTCATCATGGGACTGGGGCACGAGACCGACAAAAAGATCCTGACCCATGCAGCCCTCGATGCCGTGGCCTTCGCCTTCCGCGATTCGCTCGAAGCGCTCAAAGGTGCCGGCACAGAAGTGAAGCGCGTCACCGCCGTGGGTGGCGGATCGAAATCCGAACTCTGGCTCAAGATCATCGCCACGGTGCTGGGCGTTCCGGTCGATTTGCCCGCCGCAGGCGATGTGGGCGGCGCATTCGGTGCCGCGCGACTGGGGCTGATCGCGGCGACGGGCGAGGACTACCGCAAGATTCTCACCACGCCCAAAACCGCGCGCACCATCAAGCCCGAAGCGAAAGCGCGCGACGCCTACGAGGAACACTACGCCCGCTACACGAAAATCTACCCCGCCATCAAGGAGATCTATCGCTGATGTCACAGTTCTATTCCCTCAGGGAGCCCGTGAGATACGAGGGCCCCAATACCGCGAACGAACTTGCATTCCGCTGGTACAATCCCACTCAGAAGGTCCTTGGCAAGACCATGGCCGAACACTTGCGCTTTGCGGTGTGCTACTGGCACACGCTGTGCTGGCCGGGACTCGATCCCTTCGGTGGCGACACCTTCAACCGCCAATGGCACCACATGGCGGACGAGATGGCGGCGGCGCGTATGAAGGCCGACATCATGTTCGAGACGCTGAACCTGCTGAACGTCGACTACTTCTGCTTCCACGATCTCGACATCGCGCCGGAAGGAAATTCGCTGAAGGAGTTCAACGCCAACGTCACGGCGATTGCCAACATCTTCGAGAAAAAGATGGCAGCCTCCAACAAGAAGTTGCTGTGGGGCACAGCCAATATGTTTTCCAACCGCCGCTTCATGGCGGGAGCCGCATCGAACCCCGATCCGGACGTGTTTGCCTATTGCGCGGCGCAGGTGAAGCATTGCCTCGATGTGACCCACGGCCTTGGCGGCGAGAACTACGTGATGTGGGGCGGGCGCGAAGGCTATGAGACGCTTATCAACACCAACATCGGGCATGAGCTTGATCAGGTGAAGCGCTTCTTGTCGCTCGTCGTCGAGTACAAGCACAAGATCGGCTTCAAGGGACCCATCCTGCTGGAGCCGAAGCCGCAGGAGCCGACGAAGCACCAGTATGACTATGACGTCGCCACCTGCTACAACACCATCGCGGCGATGGGCCTGCAAAACGACGTGAAGCTCAACGTGGAGCAGAACCACGCGATCCTTGCGGGCCACACCTTCGAGCACGAGATCGCGCTTGCATCCGCGCTGGGCGTATTCGGATCGATCGACCTGAACCGCGGCGACTATCAGTCCGGCTGGGATACCGACCAGTTCGCGATGAACGTGCCGGAGCTGACGCTCGCCATGTACGAGATCCTGAAAGCCGGCGGCTTCACCACCGGCGGCATGAATTTCGATGCGAAGATCAGGCGGCAGTCGATCGACGCGGAAGATATTCTCCATGCTCACGTCGGCTCCATGGATGCCTGCGCCAGGGCGCTGCTCAATGCGGCCAAGATGGTGGAGGACGGCAAGGTCGCGAAGATCGTGTCCGACCGCTATTCGAAATGGAACACGCCGCAAAGCCAGGCCATGCTCGCAGGGAAGGAAAGCCTCGACGCGATTGCCGCGCGCGTGCTGTCTTCCGGGCTCGAACCGCAGCCAAAGTCTGGCCGCCAGGAATACATCGAAAGCCTCATCAACTCGTATTCATAAGTCCAGGGAGGACCTGACACATGCCGACAGACATCAAGGGACCGGCGATATTTCTCGCGCAGTTCGCGGGTAATGCAGCGCCCTTCAACTCGTGGGATTCAATCACCAAATGGGCGGCCTCGCTCGGCTACAAGGGCGTGCAGGTGCCGAGCTGGGACGGGCGCCTGATCGACTTGAAGAAGGCCGCCGAATCGAAAACCTATGCCGAAGAATTCATCGGCACCGCGCGCGCCAATGGCGTGGAGGTGACGGAGCTTTCGACCCATCTTCAGGGCCAGCTCGTGGCGGTCAATCCGGTCTATGACGAAGGCTTCGATGCCTTCGCCCCGGCGCAAGTCCACAACAATCCAAAGGCCCGCCGCGCCTGGGCCGAGGAGCAGGTGAAGTTCGCGGCACGAGCCTCGAAGCACATGGGGCTCACCTCGCATGTCACCTTCTCCGGCGCGCTGGCCTTTCCGTTCCTCTATCCCTGGCCGCCGCGCCCGCCGGGCATGATCGAGGAAGCCTTCGAGGAACTGGCACGGCGCTGGAAGCCGCTGCTCGACGTCATGGACGAGAACGGCGTCGATGTCGGCTACGAGATTCATCCGGGCGAAGACCTGATGGACGGCATCACCTTCGAGATGTTCCTGGAACGCCTCAACAATCATCCGCGCTGCCAGATCAATTACGATCCTTCGCATTTCGTGCTGCAGCAGCTCGACTATCTCGACTTCATCGATATCTATCACGAGCGCATCTGCGCCTTCCATGTGAAGGATGCGGAATTCAATCCCACCGGGCGGCAGGGCGTCTATTCGGGCTTCCAGCCGTGGATCAAGCGCGCGGGCCGCTTCCGCTCGCTGGGCGACGGGCAGGTGGATTTCGGTGCGATCTTCTCGAAGCTCGCGGGCTATGACTATGACTCATGGGCCGTGCTCGAATGGGAATGCTGCATCAAGGACTCAGGCCAGGGTGCGGCCGAGGGCGCTCCCTTCATCGAAAGCCACATCATCAAGACAACCGCCAAGGCCTTCGACGACTTC
>JBKJQU010000193.1:0-3063 GCA_046594995.1 Aestuariivirga sp. | reverse complement strand
CTTCAAGGCCAATCCCGACTACTGGGGCGGCAAGCCCAAGATCGACGACCTGATCTACGCCATCACGCCCGATGCGACAGCGCGCTATGCCAAACTTCAGGCGAACGAATGCCAGGTCATGGGTTATCCAAACCCCGCCGATCTCGAGGCCATGAAGGCCAACCCCGACATCCAGGTCTTGGAGCAGGCCGGCCTCAATATCGGTTACATGGCGATGAACGTCCAGAAGCCGCCTTTCGACAATGTAGAAGTGCGCAAGGCCATTGCCATGGCCATCGATCGCGATTCGGTTCTGAAGGAAGTCTATCAGGGCGCCGGCCAGAAGGCGAAGAACCCCATACCGCCCACCATGTGGTCTTACGATGACTCGACGGTCGATTATGAATACAACCCCGAAAAGGCCAAGGAGATGCTGAAGGCCGCCGGCGTCGAGAATCTCGAGACCGATCTCTGGTGGATGCCGGTGCAGCGGCCCTATAATCCAAATGCCAAGCGCATGGCGGAAATGATGCAGGCGGATCTGGCCAAGGTCGGCATCAACGCAACGCTCGTGTCTTACGAGTGGGGCGAGTATAGGAAGCGCCTGCAAGCGGGCGAGCACCAGATGGGCCTCCTCGGCTGGACCGGCGACAATGGCGATCCGGACAATTTCCTCGCCGTGCTGCTGGGTTGCGACAAGGACAACAAGCCCAACGCGCAGAACATTCCGAAGTGGTGCGATGCCGCCTTCAACGAAGCCATCGTGAAGGCCGTGGAGATCACCGATCAGGCAGAGCGCACCAAGCTCTACCAGGCGGCGCAGAAGATCCACAGCGAGCAGGTGCCGTGGCTGAACGTGGCGCATTCGACCGTGTTCGAGCCTATCCGCAAGTCGGTTCAGGGCTACAAGGTCAGTCCGCTGGGCGCCCACGAATTCCAGAACGTGGACATTGCCGAATAAATTGCACAGTATCGGGAAGCGGTCCGCGAGGGCCGCTTCCATCCTCTTCTGGAGCCCGTGATGTTCCGGTTTCTTCTCAAGCGTCTGCTCCTCACCCTGCCGACGTTCTTTGCCCTCATGTTCATCACCTTCATCATGATCCGCCTGGTTCCGGGCGATCCCATTGAAGTGCGCCGGGGCGAGCGCGGCATCAGCCCTGAACGCCTCGAGCAGCTTCGCCACGAAATGGGCCTCGACCAGCCCGTGTGGAAGCAGTTCGGCGACTATGTCTGGGCCATCCTTCACGGTGACTTCGGCACCTCCATCGTTTCCAAGACCCCCATTCTGCAGGAGTTCGCGACGCTGTTTCCGGCAACGCTCGAGCTCACCATCGCCGCCATGATCTTCGCCATCGTGCTGGGCATTCCGGCGGGCGTCATCGCCGCCTCAAGGCGGGGCGGAATCTACGACCAGTCGCTGATGGGCCTGGCGCTGACCGGCTACTCGATGCCGATCTTCTGGTGGGGGCTTATCCTCATTCTCGTGATGTCGAACACACTGGGCCTCACGCCGGTTTCCGGCCGTGTCGATCTCATCAAATACTACTATGACAGCGTCACCGGCTTCATGCTGATCGACTCTTTGCTGTCCGGCCAGAGGGGTGCCTTCTGGGATGCGGTGCATCACCTGATCCTGCCAACCATCGTGCTCGGCACCGTGCCGCTCGCCGTCATCGCGCGCATGACAAGGTCCTCCATGCTCGAAGTGCTGGAAGAAGACTATGTGCGGACCGCAAAGGCCAAGGGCCTGTCGACTTACCGCATCATCGGCGTCCATGCGCTCCGCAATGCGTTGATCCCCGTTGTCACCGTCATCGGGCTGCAAACCGGCGGCCTGCTGGCAGGTGCGGTTCTGACCGAGACGATCTTCTCATGGCCGGGCGTCGGCAAATGGCTGGTCGAGTCCATCGGCCGGCGCGACTATCCGGCCCTCCAGGGCGGTATCCTGCTGATCTCTGCCATGGTCATCTTCGTCAACCTCGTCGTCGATATGCTCTATGGCCTCATCAACCCGAGAATCCGCCATGCCAAGTGACACCACAATTGCCGTTCAGGCGGCGCCGCCCGGCCCTTTAATGGCTTTCTGGCGTGCCTTCCGCGAGAACCGCGGCGCGGTGGTTGGACTTGTGGTGGTCGCCACCATCATCTTCATCGCCGTATTCGCCGGTTTTCTGGCGCCTCACAATCCGATCGAGCAATATCGCGGCTTCAGCAAGCTGCCGCCCTTCTGGATGGAGGGAAGCGACCCGCGCTTTTTCCTTGGCACCGATGCGGTTGGCCGCGACATGCTCTCGCGCCTGATGTATGGCGCGCGTGTTTCCCTCTTCATCGGCATCGCCGTCATGGCCGTTTCCATGGTGATGGG
The DNA here is from genome assembly GCA_046594995.1 of Aestuariivirga sp. Taxonomy (GTDB): domain Bacteria; phylum Pseudomonadota; class Alphaproteobacteria; order Rhizobiales; family Aestuariivirgaceae; genus Aestuariivirga. The sequence goes on along the minus strand of JBKJQU010000193.1, from coordinate 719 downwards.
CATTGCACTGGGCCTCACCGCCGCCTTCTTCGGCGGCATGGTGGATGTCGTCATCATCCGCGTGATGGACCTCGTGATGGCGATCCCGTCGCTGGTGTTGGCGATCCTCATCATCGCCATCATCGGGCCGAACCTCACGAACACCATCATCGCTGTTACCATCGTCGGCCTGCCGCGCTATGTGCGCCTCGTGCGCGCCTCCGCCCTGACCGAACTCACCAAGGATTACGTGATCGCGGCCAAGGTCTCGGGCGTGCGGAAATGGCGGCTGATGACCGTCACCGTGCTGCCGAACTGCCTCGCCCCCCTGATCGTGCAGGCGGCGCTGGGCCTCTCCGACGCAATCCTCGAAGCGGCGGGCCTGGGATTCCTGGGGCTTGGCGCGCAGCCGCCCACACCCGAATGGGGCGCCATGCTGGCCGACACCCGCGACCTCATGAGTTCGCATCCCTGGGTGATGGCCTTTCCCGGTATCGCCATCCTGATTACCGTTCTCGCCATCAACCTGATGGGCGACGGGCTGCGCGACGCGCTCGATCCGCGCCTCAAGCGATGACCGCGACGAGCCCGCCGCTGCTCGAGGTCGAGGACCTGACGGTCGCGTTCGGCGCCTTCTCGGCGGTCGACGGCGTGAGCCTTTCGGTCGACGCCGGCGAGGTGGTCGGCATCGTCGGCGAATCGGGCTCGGGCAAGAGCGTGACCGCGCTCGCGCTGATGGG
>JBKJQU010000124.1:0-3740 GCA_046594995.1 Aestuariivirga sp. | reverse complement strand
GTCAGCTTTTTGAAGCTTCTGTGAGGAGCAAATTAATCAACTGTTTGTTGTTCGGAACATTCAGTGAACATTAGGACAAAATTACGGCGGTGTGCTATATGTGGTAGGTTCATTATGATCAATAGCAACATTTTGTAGTAACAAGTGGATTATATTGGCTATGTCTTGACATTGTCTGGCACTCCCTCCATCTTCCCCTCATGTCCAACACCGTCCGCTCCGAAAAACTTGATCTCCCCCTGACCCCCGAGGCAAAGCGGCGCATTACTGCTGCTGCCGAGGCCCAGCAGCGGACAGTGTCTGAGTTCGTTCTTCAAAGTGCCTTGGAGCGGGCCGACGAGGCGCTTGCCGACCGGCGGGTGTTCCGCTTGTCGGCCGAGCAATGGGAGAAATTCCAGGCGGCGCTTGATGCCCCGCCGCGTGATCTGCCCGCGTTGCGGGAACTGCTCAACACGCCGGGACCGTTCGACGATCCCAAGGGCTAATGCGTGAAGGTCGAAAAACTTGGGCGGCAGCACGATGTAGCCGCCTTCACGTGTGGAACCCCGGCGTTAGACCAATTCCTTTATCGCTTTGCACTTGCCAATCAAATGGCCCAGGCTTCGCAAAGCTATGTCGCCCTCGATGAGGGCAAAATTGTTGGGTTCCATACCCTTGTTGTGGGCGAAGTTCAGTTTGACGCGGCACCTGAACGCTTGCGTAAAGGCCTGTCCCGTCATCCAGTGCCTGTCATGATCCTCGCCCGCCTTGCAGTCTCCACGGCGCGGCAGGGAGAAGGGCTAGGCCAATGGCTTTTGAAGGATGCGATCCTGCGCACGCTGCAAGCCGCCGACATCGCCGGAATACGGGCGCTTATCGTGCACGCCAAGGACGATACGGTGCGGCGCTACTACCAGCGCTTCAGCTTCGCGGACGGCTTCAGCGACCCGCTGCATCTCTATGTTTTGACCAAGGATCTGAAACGCTTGGTATCCTGATCGCACGACCAAAGCCCATGATAGACATAACGCCTATGCCATGTTCCGCACTCCCAAACCGTCACCCCCCGGACCGTCACCCCGGCGAAGGCCGGGGCCCAGCTTCTGCTGAGCTTACGCCGCGAACGCTGCACTAAGCATAACGGCCTGCGAATTCTTATCGTCTTCGTAACTTGACCAACGGCTTGCCGGTTTTTAGGAAGGCACCAATCAATCACTTTTGCGGTGAGGAAACATGCAGCTGTCACGTCGTCATCTTCTCGGATCGGCTCTCTCCATGGGCTGTGCCGCATCGCTGGCCACCAGCGCGGCTGCGACCGAACTCGTCCCCATCTTCGCGTCCGAAGCACAGGAAGTTCCCTACAAATTCCGGCGGCAGGCGGTCACCTACAAGACGAACGAGCCCGCGGGCACCATCGTCGTCGATCCGCGAAAGCGCTGGCTCTATCATGTGCATCGAGAGGGCAAGGCCACGCGCTATGGCGTTGGCGTCGGGGCGGATGGCAAGAACTGGGCAGGCGAGGCGATCATCAAGCGCAAGGTCGAATGGCCGAAGTGGAAGCCGACGAAGGAACATCTGGCCGCCTATCCCTCGCTCGACAAATACAGGGACGAGGCCATGCCCGGCGGCAAGGGCAATCCGCTTGGTGCCCGGGCGCTTTATCTCTTCCAGGGCGAGGTCGATACGCTCTATCGCATTCACGGCACCACGAAGCCCAAGGGCATCGGCAGGGAGGTCACCTCGGGCTGCATCCGCATGCTGAACGTCGATGTCATCCACCTTTATAATCTGGTGGAGATTGGCACCCGCGTGGTGGTGCTGCCGACGTGAGGACGATGCTGGCGCGAACTGGCTGGCGCTCATCATCATTAAGCGCAGCATGTACAAGCAGTACGCAAGGCAAGGGCTCCCGCTCGCTCTTGCCGTCACCCCGGCGAAGGCCGGGGCCCAGCTACTCCTGCAGCGTGAGCTGGGTTCCCGCTTTCGCGGGAAAGACGGAGGGTGGGGGAGAAGCTGCGCAGCAGACGGGATGGCTATGAGGAACATGTCATGACCTATTACATTGGCCTCGTTCACAAGGAAGAAGACTCATCCTTCGGCGTTCAGTTTCCCGATGTGCCGGGGTGTTTTTCTGCTGCCGACGAGATGGATGATCTGGTTGCGAATGCTGCCGAGGCGTTGAGCCTGTGGGCTGACGATACAGCGCTGCCCGAACCGAGGCCAGTGGAGGACATCGTCAAGGACAAGACAATCAAGCGCGAACTCGCGGCGGGGGCGTTCCTGGTCTCCGTACCGCTGACTGAAAGCGATACTCGCGTGGTCTCTGCCAATATTTCACTGGAGCGCGGAGTTCTCAAGGCAATCGATGCGGCGGCCAAGCGGCGAAAGCTCACGAGGTCCGCTTTTCTCGCACAGGCGGCGCGGAATGAGATCAACTGATGAGTTAATCTTGCCCGGTTGATCGTCCGCGTCCGGCTTGTTAGACATCGGCGATCCAATGGAGTTGACTGATTGCATGTCCATCACCCGCCGCACATTGCTCACCTCCATACTGGCCACCAGCCTTTTTCCCGCCCGCGCTTTCGCCGAGGCCGAGCCGTTCCCCGTTCGCGAGAACGATGCCAAAGACATTCCCTACAAGTATCGCCGCCGCGATGTGGATTACGACACGGCGGAGCCTCCGGGCACCATCATCGTCGATCCGAAGCAGCGCTTCCTGTTCCATGTGCAGGGCGGCGGCAAGGCCACGCGCTATGGCGCGGCGGTGGGCAAAGCCGGGCGCACGTGGTCGGGTCACTCGACGATCGGCAAGATGGCGAAATGGCCGACCTGGACACCAACGCCCGAGCACGTGGCGGAGCATCCGAAGCTTGCCAAGTGGGTTCCAGACGGCATGCCCGGCGGTCCTGAGAACCCCATGGGGGCACGCGCGCTGTATCTCTATCAGGGCGAGGTCGACACCATCTACCGCATCCACGGCACGCATGATCCAAAGCTTGTCGGCCAGAAGAAGACGGCTGGCTGCTTCGGGCTTCTCAACGCCGATATCATTCACCTGTATGACCGCGTGGCATTGGGCGCGCGCGTGGTGGTGCTGTCCTATTGATGGCTGACTGGTCTCCGTCGCAATACCTGAAATTCGCCGACGAGCGTAACCGGCCCGCGCGCGACCTGCTGGCGCAGGTGCCGCTGTCATCACCCGGAACGGTTTATGATCTTGACTGCGGGCCGGGGAACTCGACGGGCCTGCTGGTGGAGCGGTTTCCGCGCGCAGCGATCACCGGCATCGACAATTCGCCCGCCATGATCGCCGAAGCGGGCAAGGCCTGCATCGGAGCCTCCTTCGCGCTGGGCGATCTCTCGCGCTGGATGCCGGAAACGGCGCCCGATCTCCTGTTCTCCAACGCCGCGTTCCAGTGGGTGCCGGATCATCTCGAAGTGATCGCGCGTCTTGCCGCCACGCTGAAGCCCGGCGGCGTCATCGCCGTCCAGATGCCAGACAATCTGGACGAGCCCAGCCACCGCCTGATGGCCGAAACGGCGGAGCAGGGGCCGTGGAAGGAGAAGCTATTACATGCCTCCGCCGCGCGCGACCCGCTTCCCGCGCCTTCCGCCTATTACGCGCGTCTGAAACCACTGTTCGCGCGGCTCGATATCTGGCACACGATCTACAATCATCCGCTGCAAGGCGTTCGCGGCATCGTGGAATGGGTGAAGTCGACGGGCCTCAGGCCCTATCTCAATCCGCTGGGTGCGGAAAT
>JBKJQU010000132.1:0-3797 GCA_046594995.1 Aestuariivirga sp. | reverse complement strand
GGAGGCGGAAGCCAAATCCTACCATGGCCCCGGCACATGCACTTTTTATGGCACGGCGAATTCCAACCAGATGCTGATGGAGATCATGGGGCTGCATCTGCCGGGCTCGACCTTCGTGAACCCCGGCACGCCGCTCCGCGATGCGATCACGCGCGAGTCGGCGCGGCAGGCGCTTTCGATCACCGCGCTCGGCAATGATTACCGGCCCATCGGCCGCATCTATGACGAGAAGGCCGTGGTGAACGGCGTCATCGGATTGCTGGCGACGGGTGGTTCCACCAACCACACGATCCACCTGATCGCCATGGCGGCGGCGGCCGGCATCTCGCTCACGTGGAATGATTTTGCGGAACTGTCAAAAGTCGTGCCGCTGATGACGCGCGTCTATCCCAATGGCAAGGCCGATGTGAACCACTTCAACGCGGCGGGTGGCATGGGCTTCCTGATCCGCGAATTGCTGTGCGAAGGCCTGCTGCACGAGGATGTTTCGACCATCATGGGTACGGGCCTTGATGGTTACACCAAGGAAGCGCGCCTCGGTGCGGATGGTGAGCTGGCCTATGCGGAAGCCGCCGAAACATCTGGCGACGAAAGCGTGCTGCGGCCTTGCGGCAATGCCTTCCAGCCGACGGGCGGATTGAACGTCCTCACCGGTAATCTCGGCACCTCTGTCATCAAGTCGTCCTCCATTCCGGCGGACCGGCATGTGATCGAGGCCCCGGCGCGTGTGTTTCACAATCAGGAAGACTTGCAGGCTGCCTTCAAGGCCGGGGAACTCTACCGCGATGTCATCGCCGTCGTCCGTTTTCAGGGGCCCAAGGCCAATGGCATGCCGGAACTTCACCGCCTGACGCCGCCGTTGGCCGTGCTGCAGGACAAGGGCTTCCGCGTGGCGCTCGTTACCGATGGCCGCATGTCGGGTGCATCAGGAAAGGTGCCAGCCGCGATTCACCTGACGCCAGAAGCGGTCGACGGCGGGCCGATTGCAAAGATCAGGGACAGTGACATGATCCGCCTCGATGTGGATGCCGGGACACTGGAGGTGCTCGTCGATGCGGCCGAGTTTGGCCTGCGCCAGCCGGTTCAGGCTGACCTCTCCGCCAATCATTCCGGCACGGGCCGCGAGTTGTTCGCCGCCTTCCGCGCCATAACGGGCTCCGCCTCCAGCGGCGCCTCAATTTTCGAGGTTGCCCGATGACACGCGAATACCAGAAGGGGCTTGAGGCCGCGCTCAAGCTTGCACCCGTGGTGCCGGTGATGGTGATCGAGAATGTGGAAGATGCCGTGCCGCTGGCGCGCGCGCTGGTGAACGGCGGATTGCCGGTTCTCGAAATCACGCTGCGCACGGCAAACGCCATGGACTGCATCCGCGCCATCATCGCGGAAGTCGAAGGCGCCATCGTCGGCTCCGGCACGGTGCTGACGCCTGAGCAATTGCGCGACAGCTTCAGGCTCGGCTGCAAGTTCGCGGTGTCGCCCGGTTCGACGGGGCGGCTGCTGGGCGCTGCGGAAGACTATGATATTGCGCTTCTGCCCGGTGGCGTCACCGCATCCGAATGCATGGCGCTGCTCGAATGGGGTTATGCAATCCAGAAGTTTTTCCCCGCCGAGCCTGCGGGCGGCACGGCCTATCTCTCCGCGCTTGCATCGCCCTTGCCACAGGTGCGCTTCTGCCCGACTGGCGGCATCACGCCAGAGTCGGCACCGCGCTATCTGAAGCTGTCGAACGTCATCACCATCGGCGGCTCTTGGATGGCGCCGAAGAAGCTGGTGGAAGCGAAGGACTGGGCGGGAATCGAGAAGCTGGCCGCTGAGGCGGCGGGGATGAAACAGTAGCAAAACTTACAATTGATTCATTTTCCGTCACCCCCGCGAAAGCGGGGGCCCAGCTTCTTTACCCAGAAATTGGTATCAGCGTGAAGAAAGCGGGGTCCCCGCTTCCGCGGGGATGACGGTACATAAGTTATTCCTTCACCCTCTTCAGCGCCTCGACATATTTTGCGATTGCCGCGGCGGTCGGTGAATAGAGCTGGCGGTAATAGAGCAATGCTGTGATCAGCACCGTTGCGGCGATGCTCGCATAGGGTCCGGCGAACATGAAGAGTGCCGCGACCGCATAGTAGAATCCGCGAATGCCGTTGTTGATGGACTTCACCGCTTCCGTGAGCACACGCGCGGTCTGGTCGGCCATCATGCTGACCTCGGGCGTCGGTGTCGCCGCCACGTCGAGCCCGCCCAGCATGGCGAAGACATATGCCATCTTGCGCAGCGCGTAGGTGAAGGCGAAGAGGCACAATACGAGGATCAGCGTGACCAGCGTGAAATTCAGCGCGAAGAGATCGGCGCTCATGGGCGCCATGAAGGTGATCTCGCGCGTGACAATATAGACGCGGTTGATGTTGACGAGCGTGCCGATGAGCCCGGCGAGAATGATGAGCGTCGCCGAACCGAAATAGGAAATCGAACTCGAGATGTGCCCCAGCATCAGCGCATCGATCACGCGCTGGTCGCGGTCGACGCTCTGGTGCATGTGCAGCCACCGCAGCCTGACGGCGTGAAGCTGCGTGTTGAGCGAACCCTTGCCGATGATCGCGAGGATCGGCGTATAGAGGCCCCATAAGGCGAAGATCAGCCCGATGGCGATGAGATGCGCCACTGTAAAGTCGATCGGAATGAAGGGCAGATACGCGCTCATGCCGCCTTGTGCATTTCCTTGATCTCGGTGATGCGGATGTCAGGTGAGCGTTCGAGCGTATAGTTCAGGCTGAAAGCCGATTGCGCCATGAAGACGGGATCGCCGTCGAGATCATTCGCAATCGAGAAACGGTTGGCGGCGATGAACTCATCGAGCTTTTTGGGATCATCCGCCGAGATCCAGCGCATCACTTCATAGCGTGACGGCTCGAAAGTGACGGGTACGCCGTATTCGCTGCCGAGGCGATCTGCCAGCACGTCGAGCTGCAAGGCGCCGACGACACCGACGATGGCGGGCGAGCCATCCGCCGGAATGAACAGCTGCACGACGCCCTCTTCCGCCAATTGCTCCAGTGCCTCGCGCAGCTTCTTCGCCTTCATCGGATCGCCGAGTTTCACGCGGCGCAGAATTTCCGGCGCGAAGCTGGGAACACCGGTGAAGACGATGTCCTCGCCCTCGGTGAGCGTATCGCCGATGCGGAGAAGCCCGTGGTTCGGAATGCCGACGACATCACCCGCATAGGCTTCATCCGCAATCGAGCGGTCCTGCGCGAAGAAGAACTGCGGCGCGTTCAACGCCACCATCTTGCCGGTGCGCACCAGCTTCACCTTCATGCCGCGCGTGAGCTTGCCCGAGGCCAGCCGCATGAAGGCGATGCGGTCGCGGTGGTTGGGGTCCATGTTCGCCTGGATCTTGAACACGATGCCGGTCATCTTTGGTTCGGTCGCATGGACGACGCGGCCCGAGGCCTGCTGGTCGCGTGGGCTGGGGGCATAGGTGATAAGGGCCTCGAGCAGGTCGCGCACGCCGAAATTCTTGATGGCGGACCCGAAATAGACCGGGCTCAGATGGCCTTCGAGGAAGGCCGCGCGGTCGAAGCTGTTGCACAGGTCTTTCACCAGCTCGATCTCGTCACGCCATTTGGCGAGAATGTCGCCCTTGATCAGCGCGTCGATCAGCGGATCACCTGGGCCGGTCACCGGAACGCCCACTGGGTCCTGTTCCAGCTGGCGCACGCGGGGGCTGTTGAGATCGTAAGTGCCGGCAAAATCCTTGCCCTGGCCGATGGGCCACACCATGGGGGCCACGGTGAGAGCCAGCC
>JBKJQU010000428.1:0-3084 GCA_046594995.1 Aestuariivirga sp. | reverse complement strand
GCGCCCTGCGCACCGGCCTCGACGCGCGCCAGCTTGCGGGTGATCGCAAAGTCGATCGCCTGATAATAGCAGGTCTCGAAATGCAAGTTGGGGTGATGCTCGATCGCACCCCAATTCCGGCCATAAAGCGCATGGCTGCCAATGAAATTCAACGCACCTGCGATAAGGTTGCCTTCACGCTCTGCCATTACCAGCAGGATGTGTTCCGCCATTGCTTCGCCGATAAGGCTGAAGAATTTGCGGTTGAGATACGGCGTGCCCCATTTCCTGGCACCGGTGTCCATGTAGAATTCGTAGAAGGCGTCCCAGTGGTGCTCTTCGATGGCGCTGCCGGTGAGGGCATACATGGTGATGCCATTGGCGCCGCCGGAAGCGCGTTCCTTGCGGATGTTCTTGCGCTTCTGCGAGGACAGCGACTTCAAGAAGTCATCGAAGTCCTGATAGCCCGGATTATGCCAGTGGAACTGGATGTCGTTGCGCTGTAGCCATTGCTTGCCGCCGAGTGCCGTCCATTCTTCTTCGGTGGCGAATGTCGCATGAACTGAGGACGCATTTTGCTCCGCACACAGAGCAATGAGGCCGTTCGCAAGGGCTGAGCGCGCGGCATCGTCAATGGTGAAGAAGCGCCTGCCGGTGACGGGGGTGAAGGGGATCGAGACCTGGAGCTTCGGGTAATAGCGCCCACCGGCCTGCGCATAGGCATTGGCCCAGCCGTGGTCGAAGACATATTCGCCGTAGGAGTTGGTCTTGCGGTAACACGGCACGATGCCGGTGACGGTGCCTTTGTCATCCTCCAGTACCAGATGGCGCGGCGCCCATCCCGCTTTCGCCACGGCGCAGCCTGCTTCCTCCAGGCATCGGAAGAAATCATGCGAGAGCAGCGGATTGAATTCGCCGCCTCGCGGATTGGCGAGCCTGTCCCAGTCAACCTTCCCGATCGACAGGGCACTGGTGACCGCCTTCAGCATTCAGGCGAGATACCTTTCGAAGGTGATCTGGTCGGAGTAACGCCGCGCGGCGCAAGCCTGTTCCGGAGAACGTATGGTCCAGCTGATCACCGGATTCCCCGCTTCCCGATAGGCGGTTAGCGGCGCCCACGGCAGTTCCCCGAAGTAGAACGAGATGAAATGCGGCTGCGTACGACCCAGATGCGCAAGGTCGCGAAGTTCCAGCCTCCGGTTCAGCGGCAGCGTCATGTAGAATTGATCGGCGGCACGATCCGCCACGATGCCACGGATCGTGTGGGGCGACTTGATGCGGACGGCCTCGATTACATCGGGATCAAACGACATCAGGCAATACCGGCCCTCATAATCCTCAAGCACTTCCAGCGCGCGAGAGGCCAGCCGCTCGTCGCCGTCCCAGTGGGATTTCAGTTCGATCACCAGTGGCACCCGTCCATCCACCTGTTCCAAAAGCTCGGTCAAGATCTGTACGCGGTCACGAGTGCCACGGATCGTCTGCGCCTTCACCTCGGCGGCGGTCGAGTCCTTCACCCAGCCCTGGCCCTCGGTGAGGCGTTCGAGGACGTCGTCGTGGAAGACGACGGCCTCGTTGTCCTTGGTAATTTGCAGATCGCATTCGATCGCATATCCGCCTTCAATTGCGGCGGCAAAGGCGCCCACAGTGTTCTCGATGACGCCTTTTGCCTCGTCATGAAGGCCGCGATGCGCGATGGGCCGCAACACGAGAAAATCCAGCTCGCGGAACCGGGGCGTGAAGCGCATGGTCACTCGATCTCGATGATGGCCTCGACTTCAGTCGAAATGCCGAAGGGCAGGGAGGGTGAGGCGACGGCTGAGCGCGCATGGCGGCCCTTGTCGCCGAACACTTCGACCATGAGATCGGATGCGCCGTTGATGACCTTCGGATGATCGGTGAAGGCGGGTGTGGCGTTGACGAAACCTACCAGCTTCACAATGCGCTTCACGCGGTCAAGGTCGCCGCCGCAGGCGTCTTTCAGCTGGGCGATGACATTGATGGCGCAGAGGCGCGCGGACTTCGTGCCGTCCTCGATGGAAAGATTGTCGCCAAGGCAGCCTTGCAGCGTGATCTTGCCGTTTTCGATGGGACCTTGCCCGGAAATGAACACCAGGTTGCCGGTACGCACCCACGGCACGTAGTTAGCTATTGGCTTTGCCGCTTCCGGCAGGTTGATGCCGAGTTCGGCGAGGCGTTTGTCGATGTTACCCATGTTCAGTCTCCATTCACGTCAAAAGGTCGGTGGGGCGGCCGCCCCGGAAGAATGCCTCGAGATTGTCGATGCATTTATGGCCCATGGCGCTGCGGGTGCCCGGTGTGGCGCTGCCAAGGTGCGGCAGCATGAACACGTTCTCAAGATCGCGGTAGCGCGGGTCGATTTGCGGCTCGCCCTTGAAAACGTCAAGTCCCGCAGCTGCGAGCCGGCCTGAGGAAAGTGCCGCGATCAGCGCGTCGTCATCCACGATGTCGCCACGCGCCGAATTCACCACGATGGCGTTTTCGGGCAGAAGCGAAATTGCACGCGCATTGATGATGCGGCGTGTTTCAGGCGTCGATGCGCAGTTGATCGACAGGAAATCGCAATGCGGCAGCATGGCGTCGAGGCAGTCGTGGTAAGTAGCGCCGTAACTGTCCTGCGCTTCCACGGGGTTCCGCGAGTGGTAGTGCAGCGCCATGCCGAAGCCGGCAGCGCGTTTCGCCACGGCCTGGCCGATGCGGCCCATGCCGAGGATGCCAAGGCGCTTGCCGGACACATCGAAGCCCATGGGAGCGATCAGCGTCGTTTCGCCCCAGCGGTTCTCGCGCACCATGCGGTCACCCCAGGAGGCACCCCGCGCGGTACCCAGCATCAGGAGAACCGCAATATCGGCAGTTGCATTGGTGAGTACGCCCGGCGTGTTGGTAACCGTGATGCCCTTCGCTTTCGCCTGGGGGATGCTCAGGTGGTCATAGCCCACGGAATGCGTTGCGATGATGCGGATCGACGGCGGGAGCGACGGAATGAAATCCGGCCCCAGCTTGTCAAACGAGGTGAGCAGCAGCCCGTCGTGGTGGGCGGCAGCGGAAATGACCTCGTCCAGCGGCATCGGACGGTCATCGCCA
>JBKJQU010000318.1:0-6008 GCA_046594995.1 Aestuariivirga sp. | reverse complement strand
CACAGGAAGCTTACGCAAAGCTTCCTGAAGCGTTTCGTGGCCTGACCGGTGGCGTCGTCATCCTCGTCGAGGATTTTCCGTCGGACGACGTCCTCGACGACATGAAAGCCGAGCCCTTCGACCTTCTCGGCCTGTTTCATGGCGTAGGGCTGGCGCATGACCAGGCGGCGCCCGAAACGGGACGCCTGCCCAATATGGTCTTCCTCTATCGCCGCGCCATTCTCGACTATTGGGCCGAGCATGAGGAAACGCTCGGCGCCATCGTCACCCATGTACTTGTGCACGAGATCGGCCATCACTTCGGCTTGTCCGACCCGGATATGGAAGCCATCGAGAAGGCGGCCGGTTGAAGACCCCCGATACCAGCCGCGAAGACAAGGCCCGGAGCGATCTGGCGCGGATCGAGCGCGAGCGCGAAAGGCTGTTGCACAGCATGCCTTCGGCAGCCAATGACGACAACGATCCGATGGAAATTCTGGGCAAGCGCATCGCCCGCATCGCGGGGCCGGTGATCGCAATCGGCCTCATTCTCTATCTCTACGCCACATATATGACATGAGACTGAAACCTCGCTGACAGCGCCGTTGCGCCGCCGTTCAGCCGTGATCTCCCAGTGAGTTCATGCCAACTCGAACAGGGAGCCAGCCATGACACGTCCATTCCTAGCCGCAGCAATCCTTCTTCCGCTTTTCGCCATCCCCTCGCTCGCCGGATCACCGCCGGACCTGAGCCGCCAGACGCCTGATCAGGTTTCAGCTTCCTGTGCCGCATTGGGAGGAAAGGGCGAGAGCCTCGCCAGTGGCGCGGGTTGCCGCAACACCGAGACGGGCGCCGCCATCTGCGATGGCGATCAGTGCACGGATTATTTCGCCGATCCGCGCCATGCGAAGATCAAGGATATCCTCGACAGGAACCGGGTAAAGCCGCTCGCGCCGCAAGTGCCTTCTCCTGTGGCGAAGCCATGGGAGAAGGCACTTGCGGCGCGAGCCCCTTCTCCCGTCGTAGATGGGAGAAGGTGGCCAAAGACCGGATGAGGGCTCTATTCCCCAAGCTCGATCGGCTTCAATTTCTCGAACACATCGCCGGGGCCCAGATTTGCCATCGGGCTCTTGCCCCCCAGGTGATGCATGATGCCCCAGACGGCGTTGAGCGCAGTTTGCACAGCACCTTCGACCCAGCCCGGCGTCCACGACACGCCATCGCCCGCCATGAAGATGCCACGCTCGGGCGCTGGCATGTTCTCCTGCTTGAAATGGCAGTACATGCGGCGGTTATACCGGTAGTGGCCCGGCAACGCCCCCTTGAAGGCTCCGAGGAAATTGGGGTCCGACTCCCATGACACCGTGATCGGATCGCCGATGATGTGGCTGGCGAGATCGAGCTTCGGATAGATCCTGGCAAGCGATTCAAGGCAGAGCTTCACGCGGTCTTCCGGCGTCTCGGGCAGCATCTTGAGCGCATCGCTCATCCACGAGTAGGAGAGGCAGATGACGCCAGGCTTGTCGTCGCCATTGTCGAAGAGATAGGTGCCGCGCGTCAAGCGGTCGGTCAGCGTCTGGCTCATCAGGTCGCGGCCCGTCTCCGGGTCCTTGTCCTTCCAGAAGGGCCGGTCGGTCATCACGAAGGTTTTCGATGACTGCATGTAGCGAGTGCGGTCCAGCGCCATCCAGAGCTTCGGGGAAAACAATTGTTCATCGACCTCCATGTTGGTGGTGAGAACCCAGCTTTGCACCGTGACGAGGCAGGCTTCGAAGGATTTCGCATGGCCCCAGCGGTCGGTCACGGTGATCTTGCCATCGCCCGAGCGCGCGATCCGCCGCGCGGCAGGCTTCGTTGCGCCATCATGCAGTTTCGCGAGTGTCATGCCTTTTGGCCAGTGAACCATCTGGGAAGGTGACTGCTTCCACAATCCCCGCGGCACCTGCTCCACCCCGCCCACCATGAAGAACTGGTTCTCGTCGCAATCGGTGCAGATCACGCGGAGGATTTCCAGCATCGAATTGGGAAAATCCGAATCCCAGCCGCCGGTGCCGAAGCCCACCTGTCCGAACACCTCACGGTGGCGAAAAGATTTCTGCGCGAAAGCATAGGACGTGGAGACGAAATCATAAAAGGTACGATCATCCCAGATCGGAACGAGCTGGTTCCAGATATCCTTTACCTTGACCGCATCGCGCTCGCGCACTGCCTGGCGAAGCTCGGTGATGGCGGCGCCTTCTTCCAGCGCCTTGCTCCAGCATTCCTGGATTTCGCGGAAGAAGGCGGGAAGCTGCTCCGGCTTCTCGACATAGATGGTTTCGCCCTCGAGATCGATGACGGTCGAATTCGATGCGGGCCAGGCCAGCGGATTTGGAAAAGGCTTCGACTGGATGCCCAGCATGTTCACGTAATGATAGAAAGCCGTTGAGGACAGCGGAAAGCGCATGCCGCCAAGTTCCGCGACGATCCCCTCCGCACCCTCGAAAGGCTGCGAGCGCAAGCGGCCGCCGATGCGGCCCGCCTCGTAGATCACGGGCTTCAGCCCCATCTTCATCAGCTCGTAGGCCGCCGTCATGCCGGCCATGCCTGCGCCGATGATGGCAACCTCCGCGCCATGCTTATGGGCCGGAACCGAGCCGAGCCCCGCGGGGTGCTTCAGCCAGTCGTCATAGGCGAAAGGGAAATCCGGCCCGTACATGGTCATGGGGCGGGATGTATCGGCTTCGGGCATGAAGTATTGCGACGGCGCCGGCATGGCCTGGAGACTCCTCTGTACAGTTGCAGACAGAGTCTAGCGCGAGTGGAACGGCTTTGCCATGCAGGAGCTTGCGCAAGGTTTGAACAGCCTGGAAATCACTGCCGATGCTATAAAAAAGAGAAGCCGGCCGTGGAGGGGATGATCACGGCCGGCTTCCTGTCTGCCTGGTTTCCGGGTGGTTTGCAGGGGATGGGGGAACCGGAACCCGCAGAGTGGAGGGCTGGACCATCATGATCGCGAGCCTCCCTCCTCATGCCTCTAAAAACGCACCTGTGAAACTTTGGTTCCACTGCTGCCTCGAATTGATACACGAAGCAAACCGGCCGCAGCGGGGCTGCGGCCGGCTGCTTAAACCTGGGAAGAAGGCACGAGAGGGGGCGTTGATCTGCCCTCCGCCCAGGTGTGCAGTTCGCTCAGTAGCAAACGAGCTTCTTCGTGTACCAGACGTGGATCTTGCCGTTCTTCTTCTTGGCGTGCTTGACCTTCACGTAGTGGCAGTCATCGTCGTACCCGGCGTAATCGTCATAGACCGGGTAATAGCCGGGAGAGCCGACGCCGATGTAGCCGCCGCCGAAGCCGAGGTTGACGTCGAAATTGATGCTGTTCTTGGCCTGCGCGGCCGGAGCGAGAGCCACACCAAGAGCGGCGGTGGCGGCGAGAGCGATGATGGCGTTGCGGATCATGATGCGTTTCCTTGTCCCTTGGTGTTGCCTCTTCGGTGTTGATCACCGTTGATGAATGACTTTGTAGCGGGCCCGCGCTGAACCGTTTCTGAGCCCGCCGTTTAGCTGCCGTTCATGTTGCAGGGGGGGAACAAGCCCTCTATATGGGCGGCCATGATCAGCATTTTCATCGATGGCGAGGCAGGAACGACAGGCCTCCAGATCCGTGACCGGCTTTCCAGCCGGACCGACGTCACGCTTGTCTCGATCGACCCGTCGCGCCGGAAGGACGTCCAAGCCCGCCGCGAGCTGCTGAATTCTGTGGATGTCGCGATCCTGTGCCTGCCCGATGATGCGGCGAAGGAAGCCGTGGCGATGATCGATCCGCAATCTCGCACCCGCGTGATCGATGCATCGACCGCCTTTCGCGTGGCGGAAGGCTGGGCCTATGGCATGGCCGAACTCTCGAAGGCCCATGCAACGCGAATTGCCGGTGCACCCCGCGTTGCCAACCCCGGCTGTTATCCCCAAGGCCTGATCGCCTGCGTGCGCCCGCTGATCGCGGCTGGCATCATGTCGGCGGATTATCCGGTCACCTACAATGCCGTCTCGGGTTATTCCGGCGGCGGCAAGAAGATGATCGAGGAATACGAGGCCAGGGGCGCTGCTGTGGTTCCCTTCCTGCCCTATGGCCTGACCTTTGCCCACAAGCACCTGCCCGAGATGCAGGTTTATGCCGAATTGGCCCATGCGCCGGTCTTCCAGCCGGCGGTTGGCAACTATGCGCAAGGCATGCTGGGTTCAGTGCCGGTGTTCACCGAGCTTCTGGCGAAGCAGGCAAGCGGTGCCGCGATCCGCGATTGTCTTGCTGCCGCCTATGAGGGTTCGGCCTTCATCGAAGTGGCGCCGCTGGAGGCAATCGAGCGGTCGGAGGCGATCAGCCCGGAAGTCTTGAACACCACCAACCGCATGCGGCTTCATGTGTTCGCCAACGACACGCGCGGCCACGTGCTGCTGATGTCGATCTACGACAATCTCGGCAAGGGCGCTTCCGGCGCCGCCGTGCAGAATTTGAACCTGATGATCGGAGCCGAGGAAACCCTCGGCGTCGATCTGCCCCTATCCGCCTGAGGAACAGAACCCATGCAGAAATTCGACAAGCTCACCGGTGTTGCAGCGCCGCTCAATATCGTCAACATCGACACCGACATGATCATCCCCAAGCAGTTCCTGAAGACGATTTTGCGGACGGGCCTTGGAAAGTCGTTGTTCTTCGAGATGCGCTACACGCAGGAAGGCCAGGAAATTCCGGACTTCGTGCTGAACAAGCCCGCCTACGGCAAGGCTGAGATCCTGGTGGCCGGCGACAACTTCGGCTGCGGCTCGTCGCGTGAGCATGCGCCTTGGGCGCTCCTCGACTTCGGCATCCGCTGCGTGATCTCGACAAGCTTCGCCGACATCTTCTACAACAACTGTTTCAAGAACGGCATCCTGCCGATCAAGGTGAGCCCTGAGCAGCTGAAGCTGCTGATGGACGATGCCGAGCGCGGCTCCAACGCCACCATGACGGTCGATCTCGTGTCGCAGGAAATCCGCGGCCCCGACGGCGGCGTCATCACATTCGACATCGACCCTTTCCGCAAGCATTGCCTGCTGAACGGCCTTGACGACATCGGGCTGACGTTCGAGAAGGCAACCTTCATCGACGCCTTCGAAAAGAGGCAGGCGGCGAGCCAGGCGTGGCTCTAACAATTGGAATCAATCCTCACCACGGTCCTGCCGGTTTTCGGCATGATCGTGCTTGGCTATGGTTTCACCAAGGCGCGCATCTTCGATGCCACGTCGGGCAAGGGCATCACGCTTTTCGTCTTCAACGTCGCGATCCCGGCACTCCTGTTCAAGACGGTTGCCACGATGGAACCGCAGCAGGCCGCACCCTGGGGATTGTGGCTGGCCTTCTTCGGCGGCCTCGCCATCACCTGGCTGATCGCCGCATTCGTCTCGCGTTTTTTTGAAACGCTCTCGGTGAGCGGCGGTGCCGCAGCCTCCATGGCGGCAGGATTCGGCAATCTGGCGCTGCTCGGCACGCCGCTGGCGCTGTCGCATTTCGGGCAATCGGTGGCAATCCCGCTTGGCATGATCCTGTCGATCCATGCGCCAGTCCTGTGGTTCGCGGCCATGCTCCACCGCGAGTTGTCGCGCCATTCGGGAAATTTCTCGCTGGCGCGGACGGGGAAGGAGCTCTTCCTCAACCTCGCCACCAATGGCATCGTGCTGGGCCTGATCGCCGGAAGCCTGTGGCGGTTCACTGGGCTGGGACTGCATCCCATACCGGAGTCGATGCTGGACATGCTGGCGGCGGCTTCCGTGCCCACCGCCCTCTTCGCGCTCGGCGTCTCGCTTGCAGGCTATTCCCTCAAAGGCGCCTGGAGCGGCATGTTCGCGCTGATTGGCCTCAAGATGGTGCTGATGCCGATCCTCGTCTTCATCATGGTGCGATACGTCGTGTCGATCCCGCCCCTGTGGGCGCAGGTCGCCGTGCTGTTTGCCGCCATGCCGACGGGCGCCAACGCCTTTCTCTTCGCCCACCGCAACGAGGAAGCCGTGCC